>NZ_CP192057.1:0-158632 GCF_050942215.1 Sphaerimonospora sp. CA-214678 | reverse complement strand
GTCTCCATTATCGCATCGATCGCTGCTCTTTTTCGCAGCGATAACTGCTTTTGTGGTACATTCACAGCCGCTAATGCAACGATCACTGCGAGGTGTCAGTGTCTGTTGAATCTTCCGGTACCGCGTCCTCTGGCGCCGCACCGCCCGTCGCGGGTCCGCACCGCCGGCCGTGGAGGGGTGCCTTCTCGTCCGTGGGCGCCGTCCTGGTGGTCTTCCTGGGTGCTTCCAGCGCGCCGTCCCCGATCTACGTGATCTATCAGCAGCAGTGGCGGTTCACGGCGTGGGTGCTGACCGTGGTCTTCGCTCTCTACGTGTTCGGCCTGCTGGGCTCGTTACTCGTCGTGGGAGCGCTGTCGGATCATCTCGGCCGCCGGCCGGTGCTCGCCGCGGCGATCGGACTGGAGGTGGTCGCGCTGGTGCTGTTCCTCGCCGCGGGGGACGTGTTGGTGCTGGCCGCCGCGCGGGTGCTGCAGGGCGTCGCGACAGGGGCGGCGACGACGGCGCTGAGTGCCACTCTGGTCGATCTCGAACCGCGGCAGGCCCGCGGGCGGGCGGGCGTGGTCACGTCGGTGGCGCCTCTGACCGGGCTGGCTCTGGGCGCCGTCGGCAGTGGTGTGCTGGTGGAGTTCGGTCCGGCGCCGACCCGGCTGGTCTACGCGCTGCTGCTCGGCGCCATGGTGCTGGCGGCGGTGGTCGTCGCCTTCCTGCCGGAGACGTCGCTGCGCCGGCCGGGAGCGCTGGCCTCCCTTCGCCCGCGGGTGGCGATGCCCGCACATCTGCGCGCGGACATCGTCCCGCTGGTGCCGATGATGATCGCCACTTGGGCGCTGGGCGGCATGTACCTCTCCCTCGGCCCGTCGGTCGCCGCGGAGTTGCTGGGGCTGCGCAGCCATCTCATCGGCGGTGTCGTCGTGACGCTGCTGGCGGGCACCGGAGCGCTCGCGGTCGCCCTGCTCCGCTCCCGCCCGGCGTCCTCGCTGCTGGCCCCGGCCGCGGCGATGCTCGGGCTCGGCACCCTGATCTCGCTCGCCGGGGTGGTGGACGATCTCGCCTGGCTCGCCGCGGCCGGCACCGTCGTCGCGGGCATCGGGTTCGGCGCCTCGGCGCTGGCCACGTTCGGCACCTTCGCCAGGATCGCCAGGCCGCACGAGCGGGGCGCGGTCTTCGCCCTGGCGAACGTCATCAACTACCTGGGCAACAGCGTGCCCGCCGTGCTCGGCGGCATCGCCGTCACCGCCCTGGGATTGAGGTCCGCCACCGTGATCTACGCGCTGGCGATCGCGCTGATCACCTTCTCCGCCTTCGCCCTGCGTCTGAACCGGCTACGGCTCCAGCGCCACATTGCCATGGTCCCCTGCGACTGAGGCTCCGACGAAGACATCCCTACAGATTTAAAAGGATGAATCATGACAGCTATTCTCAGGACCAGGCGGAACCGGGGGGTCCGGCGACCCGGCGGCACGACCATCCGTTACACGGCCAGAGGTCCGGCGGGAGGGCCGGCCCTGGCGCTCATCCATGGCTGGGCGTGCGATCGCGGCGACTTCGACGCGGTGACCGACCATCTGCCCGACGACCATCGCGTACTGGCGATCGACCTCGCCGAGCACGGCGAGTCGCGGTCGGCGCGGGAAATCTGGACGATGGAAGAATTCGCCCGCGACGTGGCCGCGGTGCTGGAGGCCGAGTCGGTGGATGAGGTGGTCGTGGCCGGGCATTCCCTCGGCGGGGCGGTCGCCGTCGAGGTGGGCCGGCTGCTGCCCGACAGGGTCTCGCACGTGGTCGCGCTCGACGCCTTGCACTATCTGTCTCTGTTCCCGGCCATGGGCGAGGAGCAGGCCGAGGCGGTGCTGCGCGTGTTCGAGGAGGACTTCGCCGCGGGGGTGCGGGGCCTGGTGGAGGGAGGCTCGCCGGTCGGGACCGACCCGGCTCTCAAGGACGCGTACTTCGAGAAGATGGTCGCTGTGCGTCAGCCTGCCGGACTGCGTTCCATCGAGGGTCTGGTGCGCTGGGACATGGACGCGGCGCTGCGCGAGACGAAGCAGCCGATCACCGTATTCGCGATCCGTGACCTCATCACGCAGGAAGCGATCGACCGCTACGGTGACCGGCTCGACATCGTGCTCGTCGACCTGGGCAGCCACCACTTCCCGGTGGAGTCGCCGGAGGACACGGCGAAGCTCCTGGCCGGCGTGACAGGCGACTAGTAACGGCGGCGGCCGCGAGCAGCACCCGTCCGCATTCGCCGCGACACGGGCGGCCGGGCGGGCATCCCCGGCGCGTACGGGTAGCCGTGCGGCGGAGCGTACGGTGCCGCCGCCCCCGGCGGCGGAGGCGGCGGCGGTCCAGGGCCGGGCCGGGTGCGGCCCATGCGGGTGACCCACGAGGGCCTCCTGGGGGACGGAGAGGGGTGCGGTGAAAGGACGTCCGGATGTGGGGCCGGAGGTTCAGCCGCCGGTGGCCTCCACCGCGGTCAGGTCGCGCTCATTGAACAGCCACCGCCGGCCGGGCAGGCGACGGTCGGGAACGTCGTCGACGTCGACCATCCAATACGCGTCGGTCCCGAACGTCCTCGACACCGACCATAGGACGGTCCCCGCCAGCCCGACTGAGATTTCGCAGGTGAGAACCTAAATGGCACCTGGTGGCACGTTCGCCAACGACACCCCGACTCCCGACGCCCCGCTTTGCGCAGCACCGTCCGGATGACCTCAGCGTCCCGGTCTCGCGCCGTCCACAACGGGCGACCACCGCGCCGTACCCGAACTCCGGCTTGTCGTCCCTCATGGTCAACACCGTAAGCGAATCGAGACCTTAGCCATGGGGGTCCGTATCAATCCTGGTCAGAGGCTACTCCGTTGGAAATTTCTTCTTTGCTACGGGACCCCTCGAAGGGGCGTGGGCGTGACGATCGATCGACAGGCTGTGGCAGAGCCCCAGTTGGGACGTTGCCGTTTCAGCTGATTCCCTACCGTGCGGCTGTACTCCTATTTCGCCGCGAGTTGCCGCTTCAACGCGGGGTTGGCCAGAGGGCGGGTGAAGCCGACGATGTTGCCGCGGGAGCCGTACGCGGTGATTTTGATCGGGCCGCACCGGGTGCAGCGGGCCTCGATGGCCTGACCGCCTCCGATGACGAGAGCGACGTGCCCTGGACGGCCCGGGCCGTTGCCGGGGCCGGAGGAGAAGAAGACCAGGTCGCCGGGCTGCTCCTGCCCGGCCGGGATACGGACGCCGAAAGGCCACTGCTCGAACGTCGTCCGCGGGATCGTCACCCCCGCCGCCTTGTAGGCCGCGTAGACGATGCCCGAGCAGTCGTACCCGGCCGGGCCTGTCCCGCCCCAGATGTACGGCTTGCCGATCTGCCGTCGGGCGTAGGCGATGACCACCGCGACAAGGTCGCCGGCGACGACAGCGGTGGTGGCAGTGCCGTACGCGGCGGCCTTGGCGAGCACCCGGTCGACGTACCACCAGGCGTGGTTGTAGGCGAACAGCGCCCGTCGCACATCGGTGGCCGCGCCCGTGGCGCACAGGTAGGCGGCCGCGCTGTAGATCGCGTCCGCCGGGTCGTCGATGTCGGTACGGCTGTCGCCGTTCCCGTCGACCGCGTGTGCGGCGAACGTGGCCGGCAGGAACTGCATGGGCCCATGCGCCCCGGCCGAGTTCGGGTGCCGGGAGGCGGGGTCGCGGCCGTGGTCGGACTCGACCTTTCCCACAGCCGCCGGCACGGTCCATGACAGGTGCGGGCAGATCTGGGCCGCGTCCATGTACCAGCGCAGGTACTCCGGCGGGATGTCCTTGAGCGCCAACTCGCTCGGCACCGCCTTCCCGGCGTCGTCGACGGGGGCTTGGGCGAGAGTGAACACGACGATCAGCAGCGGGGTCATGAACGCGGCCACGCTGGCGGCCACCGCCCAGCGCCACCCTCCCATCAGAACAGGAAGACCTCGTCGACGAGCCACCGCCCGCCGACGCGGACCAGGCGCAGCGACACCTGCAGCGGCCGGTCGCCCCGGAATCCGGTGACGGTCAGATAGCGCTGGTCAGCGGTGGGGGAGGGCGCCCCATCGGGCACGAACACCTGCTCCACCCGAACCGTCCCGCCGGCGGCAGGGGCGCGCCTCATGGTGCGGGCGAACCGTTCGGTGACCATCGCCCGAACACGGTGCTCCGCCTCGTTGGGAGCGCCACCGCTGCCCGAGGCGATGACATACGCCGCGGCGACCGCCGCCGGATCACCCAGCCCGGTGGCGGGCCCACTCGCCGTCCCCCCGGCCTCGTGCGTCCGCCGTCCGGCTTCCCCACCGCCCCCGGTTCCCGGGCTGCCGGTGATGCTCGCGCACCCCGCCGCCAACATGATGGCCCCGATCGCTGCGCGGAAGCCATACCTCAGCTCGACGTTCCGGCGGCAACCGTAAGGCATGGTGCCTCACTTCCTTCCCGCCCTCGTAGAGGGGACTAGCGGCAAGGACACCAACAGCCGATTGCACGACCTGTGACGGCCCGTAGAGGGCAGGCCATGCACTCCAGCCGATGTCGTCGCCGGTCGCGGCGATGTAGCCGTCCAGGGTCACGTTCATGCCGAAGATCAGTTTCCGCATCGTGCCAGCCTCCCGTGTCGATCTCACACGTACAGACGGGCGCGGCGCGGAAACCTAATCGGTGCGCGATCTGCGTCCGCAGGTAGTCCTCGCGTTCCGGACTCAGCACGGTGTACTCGGCGGGCTCGAGCACCACCGACCGGATACGTTCCTGCAGGTCAAGTGATTTAGATGGGGAAGCGATCCACTCGTAGAACAGCCACTTCCCGCTGTTGACCGAGAAGGACGTAGGTCACCGAGATGCCCTTGTAGTCCCAGACGTACATGTTGCCGGTCTGGCTGAGCTCGCGACCATTGTCCGGAGTCAGACGCAGCACCTCGTAGATGTCCAGCAGGACATCGACTTCGGGATCGGATAGATCATCGATCTGGGCTTCCGCGATATCGCTGCCCATGCGGATGGCGTACACCTACCGCCGGGCTCCACGCCGGGCCAGGACCTCGGCCAGGGCCGGACCCGTCGAGCGGCGGCCGGAAAAGACTTCTTCGGCTTCGGTGTGCATCCGCTGCCAGTCCTGGGGGTCGCGGGCCGCCCGCGTGGCGATACGCCACCAGCCGGACAGGAAGTCATCAAGCGCGGCCAGGTCGACGACATCGGCGTGAGTGATCGCTTCCAGCTCGGCGTCGAACGCGGCGACGTTGGCGGCGGGCAGGGCCGCCCGAACCGCGGTGAAGGTCCTCTCGATCTCAGGATGGGGAACTTCGACTCGCTGGACGGTCATGACGATGCCACACCTCCTGTCGATCACCAGCTACAACGCCAGTTTACCGAGATGGTCGGACAGAACAGGGGAAAGGCTGTTCCTTGGCCGCAGGCCAACGGCTCCCCTGGGACGGTGCGATCGGTGCGGCGGCACCAGGGGTGGCCGTAGTACTCGGGAAGAATCGGGCGGATATGGCCCTGACCTGGTGTTCCGACCCGGAGTTGAGCAGCCCCGAACGGCCAGGCGATTGAGGGCTGAAGAGCGCCAGGGTATCGCCACTGGCCGTTCGGGTGTTGGCCGGTGGGTTGGTGATCAGAGGGTGGGGTCGTCGACCAGCTCGATCTCGATGGCCAGGACGCCGAGGGCTTCTTTCTCGGGGCCGTAGATGCGGCGGATGTTGGCGAGTTGCTGGTCGCGGGGGCTGGTCGGATTGACCTTCTCGGGGCCTTCGGCGTCTAGCATCTCTTCGAAGGTGCGGTAGCGGGTGACGCGTTTGACGCGGGTGAGGGCGTCGTCGCGGCCGCAGACGAACCGGATATGGTCGCCGGCGGTGAGGTTTCGCAGGTTGGGGTATTGGACGCGGACTTCGATGGTCTTGCGGCCGTCGGCGACCAGGTCGAAGTAGCGGCGGTAGAGGTTCATCTCGCGGGCGCGTACGCCCGTCCTTGTGGTGGGTCGTGCGGTCATGATCCTGTCAAGTTCGGCGGTGGTGTAGGAGCGGTAGAAGTGCTTGGGGTCGGCGAGCATCTTGCCAACCAGCCAGACCATGGCGTCGACGTAGGAGTCGGTGTCCCCGGGCCATTCGGTGACGTCGAGCATCCATGGGTGGGTGCCGGGCGGGGGCGGGACTTTCCCCTCGCGGATGAGGGACTTGGACAGCTTGGCGCCGGTGTCGGTGAGCACCATCGGGGTGAACACCCGCGGTGGTGGAGGCGGCCCCGGGAGCTGGGCGAAGTCTTCGTCGACCAGCTGGCAGCCGTAGGCCCAGTCGCCGCCCTTGACCATCACCGACAGGGTGACGTGGTCGCGGGCGGCCAGGCGTTCTTTGACCAGGTTGCGGTAGAGGGTGGCCAGGTCGAGGTAAGCGCTGGTGTCGGCGGTGACGGTGACCTCGTAGTCGCCGTGGTCGGTGCACACCGCGGCGAAGTCCGCGCCGCCGGAGCCGGTCCGCAGCAGCCTTGTACGCTCGGCACGTTTTTCCGCCCACCCGCATTCGGGGCAGGGCAGGCGGATATGTACCTGGCCGTGCGAGGGGGCCAGCGGCCAGCGGATCTGTTCCAGGTGGCCGAGGGTGGCCAGGAACTCGTGCCGGAAGGCGGGGCCGGCCTGCTGGGTCGAGTAGGTCTCGATCTCGTAGTCAACGCCGGTGGCGTCGGCGAGGGAGTCGAACATGGCCCGGTAGTACTTGCCGATCAGATCCCCGACCGCCTGCTCGCCGAGGGCGTGGAAGTAGGTTTGCTGGTAGGCGTGGTGGGTCTCGGGGTCGAGCTGGATGTCGTACGGCGCGTTGTCCAGCGCGCCGAACCGGACCACGGCGTCGACGTTGAAGGTCCGCTTGGTGGCCTTGGCGAGCAGGAACGCCGCGGTCTGTACCAGGGAGGTGCCCAGGTGCGGGGCGCCGTTGATCTGGGTGCCGACGCAGAAGGCGACGCGGTCGGGGCCCGTGGCCTGCAGGCGGGGGCGGACCATGTCGATGCTGCGCAGCATCGCGTTGGCCAGGACGTTGTTCGGGCTGATGATCTCCACACTGTTGGTACGGCCGTTCATCATGCTGCCCTTTCCGGTCAGGTCGTCGGCGCGGGGATCTGGGCGAGGATGAAGTCGACGCGGCGGCCGCTTTCATCGGCGGGGACGAAGATGGGCCGGTAGCCGGCGTCGTAGTAGCCCTGGATGATCAGCTCGTGAACGCGGCGAATCTCGCGTTCCTTGGCCCACACCAGGTCGTCTTCGGAGTCGAAATCGTCCAGCGGGTCGAGCACGAACACCGCGTTGTAGCGGTAGACGCGGGCGGCCTGCTCCAGCTCTGGATACGGGCCCAGGCCGAAGAAGGCGTCCCAGCCGTACCCGTCGGGGATGCCGCGGTTGTAGAACCGCAGTCCGGACGTGTGGTCGCAGTACTCGGCGATGAACGCCTCCAGGACGTCACGGGAGTAGGCGCGCCGGTCGCCGACCTGCAGGTGCCGGCCGAGCCGGTCGCGGTGCTTGCGGTAGATCTCCCGGGCCGGTTCGCCCTCAGTCGCCGGGATGCCGCGGGTGTGTAGTTCGGCGAGCACGGCCTCCTTGCCGGCGGATGGGCCACCGGTCACGACGTACCGGCGGGGGGGAGTGTTGGGATCAAGGAGCTGTTCGAGGCTCATGACGTGGTGACCTCCATCGCGGTGCCGCCGTCGCGGCTGGACAGTGCCCGCCGCCAGGTGGCGGCCAGTCGCTTGCCGCCGGCGGCTGCGTCCAGCCGCGCGGTGAAGTCGGCAAGCCCCTCAGTGGGGTCGGTGAGCTCGGCCAGGAGCAGCTCCTGGACGGGGGTGAGCGGGGGCGTCCACCCGGCGTAGGCGGCGATCTGCTGTGGGCCCAGATCGGTCGCCGCGTGCAAAACAGCGGCGCCGTAGGCGGCTCGGTAGCGCGCGGTGGCCGTCAGGACCAGGGCGTGTCGCCACAGCGCCGCCGCGGCCGCGCCGTCGACCTCGGTTGCGGGGGCGTCCATGCTGACCAGCCGGGCGACGGTCAGCAGTTCGGCGCGCAGCAGGTAGACCGCACCCCACAACGTCGCCAGGACGTGCTGGTGCTCGGCGGCCTCCCACGCGAACACGTCTGCGGGGAGCACGAGCGGGCCGGAGGCGGCATACAGCTCGGGTGGTGTGGCGCGCCGGGCGGTGAACTCCTCACTGTCGCGGCGCAGCTGCCAGGCCACCAGTTCGGTCACCTTCGGCTCGATGCGTTTGCGGAAGTGGTGCACCTCGTACCCGGCGGCGGCGGCCGCCGCCTGGCGGCGGGCCGTCAGCGTCGCCCCGGACGTCGCGGTCCGCGCTCCGAACAGCAGCCGGGCGGCGTCGGCGAGATCGGCGTTCTCGAACCGGTCGAGCTGTTCGCGCAGCAGGCCGTCCAGCGCCAGCGCCCGGCTCGCCACATCCTCCGGACGCAGTGCCCGCGCCTTCACCCCGCGAAGCCCGAGCAGCGCCGGACCGCACACCTCCGGCCTCACCGGCAGCCCGGCCCGCAACAGCGTCCGAACCTCGTCCGGTAGCGCGTCCGCCGACGCGCTCCCCGCTCCTTGACCTGTCATGCGACCAGTGTCGCAAGAATGCCCACTCTATGCCCAGTATCAGGCCCAGAAAATACCCACATCCTTTGGCAATGGAGCGCGTCCCCCGCCGCGTCAGACTGATCGCATGGACTGGCATCCCTACGCGCACGCACTCGCCAGCCGCGTCACCCATCCGGGGTCACGGTGGCGCGACGCCGTCGCGAACATCCCACGCCACCACTTAGTGGTCGTCGCTGGAAGTCCTTCGGGGGTTGACGGTTGGTGGGTCAGTGCGCTGCTCGTGATCAGCTGTTGGCGTTGGTCACGTAGAGGTCGCAGACCAGGTCGAGGGCCTCTTGCGGGCTGCCGGTGAACCAGATCGCATCCTCATAACCGCCCGTGCTGGGCGTATGGATCGCCAGCCCCCATCGGTGCGCCGATCCGCCATAGCGCAGCCGCATCAGCGGCAGCCGCTGGCCACCGGCGAGTTCCCCCTCGACGTAGCCGAACTGGCCGCGGTAGCGCACGTGAACGTCGGCCAGCTGGGGCCAGTGCTGCTTGGCGTGCAGAAACAGCCGCTGAGCCAGGGACGTCTTGGTCGAGGCGGGGATGGCAGGCATGGCCGATATCTTGCCGTCCCGGCGTGTCATTCGCCCACTATCGGCATGAATGCGGGCATTGTCGGCGAGTCACCGTGAAGATCGACTACAGAGAGTCCTCTGGTGCCCGTCCCCCGCGCCCGCCAGATCGTCTTGGCTGCCGCCGAACGCCGGCGGCTCAAGCAGCTGGCGTACTCCCACACCGCCCCTTACCAGCAGGTCATCCGCGTGCGGATCGTGCTGGACGCCGCGCACGGCTACTCCAACGCGAAGATCTCCCGACGCCGAGGCGTCACCGTGGACACCGTCCGCCTATGGCGCGGCCGATACGCCGACGAGGGCATGAAAGGACTGGCCGACCGGCCCCGCTCCGGGCGCCCGCCGAAGTTCACCCCGGTCCAGGTCGCCGAGATCAAAGCGCTGGCCTGCCAACTGCCGGCCGAAACCGGGGTGCCGCTATCGCGCTGGAGCTGCCCCGACCTGGCCGGCGAAGTCGTCGCCCGGGGCATCGCCGCGGCGATCTCCGCCTCCACCGTCCGCCGGATCCTGGCCGCTGACGCGCTCAAGCCCTGGCAATACCAGACGTGGATCTTCATCCGCGACCCCGACTTCGCCGCCAAAGCGAGCAAAGTGCTGGACCTATACGCCCGCACCTGGGATGGCCTGTCCCTGGGCGACGACGAGTATGTGATCTCCGCCGATGAGAAGACCTCCATCCAGGCCCGCTGCCGCTGCCACCCCACCCTGCCGCCCGGGGCCGCCCGGATGATGCGGGTCAACCACGACTACGAACGCGGCGGCGCGCTGGCCTACCAGGCCGCCTACGACGTCCACCGCGCCCACGTGTTCGGCCGCTGCTCGGCCAAGACCGGCATCGTGCCGTTCATGGACCTGGTCGAGCAGGTCATGACCCAAGAGCCCTACGCCTCGGCCAAGCGGGTGTTCTGGGTCGTCGACAACGGCTCCTCCCACCGTGGCAAGGCCGCCGCCGACCGGCTGACCGCGCGGTTCCCCAACGCGGTCATGGTGCACACGCCCGTGCACGCCTCCTGGTTGAACCAGGTGGAAATCTTCTTCTCCATCGTGCAGCGCAAGGTCGTCACGCCCAACGACTTCACCAGCCTTGACGAGGTCGAAGACCGGCTCATCGCCTTCGAGCGGCGTTACAACGCCACCGCCCGGCCCTTCAGATGGAAGTTCACCCCGGCCGACCTCGAGGACCTGCTGGCCCGGATCGAGCGGCACGAACAGAAAGAGTCCAACCTCCAGCAGCACGATGACTGCGACCATCAGCCTGCCGTACTGGACGCCGCCGCGTAACCCCCGAGGGATTTACGAACACGACCACTTAGTTCCCGCCTGGTGGACCTGGAACGACCGCTGGAAGGTACGGCGCGGCCCGGACGATGAAGCGGCCTGGCTGGACGCCGCCTACTCCGACCGTACGCTCGTCACGAAGATCGGCACCCTGCACGCCGACCACGCCGAGCCCGGCGACGAGCCGACCGGCCGACCCACCTCCTCCAGCACCCTGCCGACCCTCGTGCTCCAGATGTATCGGCACGCCAGGATCGGCGAGAAGGACACCGTCCTCGATGTCGGCGTCGGCTCCGGGTACGGCGCGGCCCTGCTGTGCCACCTGCTCGGCGAAGACCAGGTGATTAGCATCGACGTGGACAACTACGTGACCACCGTAGCCGCGCGGCGGCTGGCCGACATCGGCTACCACCCGCGTATCGCACCGCTCGACGCCACTGGGACCATCCCGTGGGCGGCCGACCGGATCGTGGCGATGGTAGCCGTCCGGCCTATCCCCGCCTCGTGGCTGACCGCCCTCAACCCCGGCGGCCGTCTGGTGACGACCATCACCAACACCTCGCTCATCGTGTCTGCCGTCAAAACCGCTGACGGCGGCGCGGTCGGGACCGTGGAACGGGACTGGGCGATGTTCATGAAGACCAGGACTGGCGGCGACTACCCGCCCGGCCTGACCGGGCTGGTGGCCACCGCGCGGACCGCCGAAGGCGAGCACGTCGCAATGACCCACTACCCCGTCCTGGACATCGAGGAGGACGCCTGGGAACTCCGCAGCATGCTTGAGGTGACCTGCCCGGGGATCGAGCATAGCTACCACGAGGATGCGAGCACGCGGACGGCGGTCATGGTCCACCCGGACGGGTCGTGGGCGCGGGCCGTGCAGGTTGACCACGCGCGGCCGGTAGTCCACCAGGCGGGCCCGCACCGCCTGTGGGACGAACTCGACAGGGTCCGTGACTACTGGCTCCAGCACGGCAGTCTGCCGCTGTACGGCGCCCGCGTGCGGATCACCCCGGACGGGACGATCCACCTCCAGCGCGGCCGCTGGAAGGCCACCATCACCGGCTAGGGCCAACACGACGATGGCGTCGACGCCACCGTTTCGCGTGATTCAAACCATCACCAGGAGATGCTGTGTCCACACCAGCCGGGATATTCCGCCCCCACGTCGGGGTGCATCTGATCCTCGTCGAGCACAGCAAGGTATTGATGCTTCAGCGAGCGAACACCGGCTTCGCTGACGGAATCTGGTCGGTGCCGGGCGGCTGTCTCGATGAAGGCGAGTCCCTACTGGCGGGCGCGGCCCGTGAAGCCCTCGAAGAACTCGGCATTCTCATCGACCCCGCAGACCTGCGGTTCGTGCATCTGTGCCACCACGCCGACCCTGACGGGCAGGCACGCATCGGCGTGTTCTTCGCCGCTCGGTGGTGGAAGGGGATACCGTCCAACGCCGAACCGGGTAAATGCAGCAAGATCGACTGGTTCACCCTCGGAGATCTCCCCGATGAGGTCGTCACGTACATCCGCACCGGCATCGACGCATACGCTCGCGGAGACACCTTCAGCCTCGACGGTTGGGCATAGCGCGGCGTGGCCCGCGCTGGCGAATCGACGAAGCCTCGGCCAGTGGCCGGGGCTTCACCACGCAGTGCTCGATTGTGAGTTCAAGACACGTGCTCGAGCGGATGCTATTCCACGCCCATCCGGTTGGCAATCTTCCGGATGTCGTATGTGTCCTTCCGCTGGCGTCACGGCGTGTGCAACCCCTGGTGGGGCTTCCTGAGCATTGACCGATGTGAGCTCGTGGGAGCTCGGGAGCCAGGGGAGAGGCCTGATGTGGCTGCAGATGCTGCAGGACGCGTTCGGTGGCGTCCTGTTCCCGCACGATCTTGTCAATGATCCCTCACCGAAGGTGCCGCCGGGGCTGCAGCCGAAGATCGAGCTGCTTCTCGCCTGGGGGAAGTGGGCCTGCCTGATCCTCGGCATCGCCGGGATCCTGATCTGTGCGGGCAAGATGGCGATCGGCCAGTCCGGGCGGTCGCACTACGCGGCTGAGGGCGCCTCCGAACTCCCCAAGGTCCTGCTCGGGGTGTCGCTGGCGGCGGTCGCCGTACCGATCATCATGGCGGTCTTCGGGTGAACCGGCCTCGCAACGGCCGCAGGCTGCTCGTCTACGGCGGGGTCGCGGCGGTTCTGGTCGCCGCCGTGGTGCTCTTGACGGTCACGCGGTGGTCGTCGCCGGTCGATCGCGCGCACACGATCCCCTCGCCGCCGGCTGCCCAGGCGCATGCCGTACCGCCGGGCTTCGCCGATCCGGCTATGCCCGATGTGGACGTGCGCGACTGGCGGTGGACGGACTTCCACGGCGTACGACTGCCGTACTCCTCTTCCGACGGCCCGCGCGTGGTGGCCGGGGATCGGGCGTACGGCTTCGCACCGACGCCAGCGGGGGCGCTGCTGGCCGCGCTGCATCTCGGCATGCGGGCCAGCCCACGCTGGGGCCCGGCCGTGTTCGAGCCGACCATCACCGAGCAGTTCACCGGACCGGAGACCTCGGCTCTGCTGCGGTCGGTGCGGGCCACCTACGACAGCGTCCGTGCGGTGGCGGGCGTCGCCGACGGCGAGCCGATCGGGCGGGCGTACGTGGTGGTGGAGGCCTTCCGGTGGCAGGCCTACGTCCCTGGCCTGGCGGTCGTCGATGTGGTCGTGGCCGGCCCCGGACACGACAGCACCACCGTGCGTGCCGCCATGCGGATGCAGGTGCTGTGGCGGGATGGCGACTGGCGGGTGGTGGCCCCGCCCGGCGGCGACTGGGCGCGTACGTCGGCCGTGGTGACCGACCTGACCGGCTACACCCGCTTCCCCGCGTCCGCGCGATGACGGGCGGCCCAGTGATGACTGGCGGCCCGACGATGACGTTCATCCCGGACCTGGTCACCGCACCGACCCCGCCGGGCTGTGCCGACATGACCTCCCCGTTGTGCGCCGCCGAGACGGTCGGCAATGCCGTACTGCCCGGCACCGGCACCCTCGGCCGCGCAGCGGTCGAAGGCGGTGGCCAGGTCCTCAACGACACCGCGGGAGCAGCCGCCAAGGGCGCGGTGCAGTACGGCGTGAACGGCCTGGCCGACGCGATCCAGTACGCGGTGTCCTGGCTGATCACCAACACGGTCTCCTGGTGGGTACGGATCGACTCACCCTGCCTGGTGGTCGACCCGGTGGCCGGCTGCAGCGGCCCGTCGGCGTCCGACGTGATCACCCGGATGCAGCAGTGGACGCTCCCGTTCGCCGTCGCCATCGCCGCGCTGTCGCTGCTGGCGGCCGCAGCCAAGATCGCCATCACGCGCAAGACCACGCCGCTGCTGGACGTCGGCACCGGCTTGCTCGTCATCTGCGGTACCGGCAGCCTCGGTGTGCTGCTGCCCGCCCTGCTGCTGAAGATCGGCGACGAGTGGTCCGGCTGGGTCCTGAATATGGGCACCGGCGACTTCGCCAAACGCCTTACCACTGTCCTCGGCCTGACCGGCGCCTCGCCCGGAGTGGTGATCGTGCTCGGGATCGTGGCCATCATCGCCGCGGCGATCCAGGCGGTGCTGATGCTGTTCCGCCAGGCCGCGCTGGTCGTGCTGGCCGGGGTGCTGCCGCTGGCGGCCGCCGGGTCGATGACCGCGCTCACCCGCCCGTGGTTCCGCCGGGTGACAGGCTGGATGCTCGCGCTGATCTTCTACAAGCCCGCGGCCGCCATGGTGTACGCCACGGCGTTCGCGATGCTCGGCGATGCCTCCGACACCAGGTCGACGTTCATGGGCTTCGCCATGATCGTCTTGTCGATCCTGGCACTGCCCGCGCTGCTGAAGTTCTTCACCTGGGCCACCGGCAGCATCAGCGAGACGGCCTCGGGCGACGGTTTCCTCGGCACGGCCGTCGGGGGAGCGGTCGCGATCGGCGCCTTTCGCGGCGGTCGCGGCCTGGGCGGGGCGGGCGGGGCCAGCGCCGTCGACCACGCCCGCTTCATGTCCTCCTCCATGCCCCCACCTGGCGGGGCACGTCCCCCCGCGTCCGGCCCGGGCCCCGCGCCGGGTCCGGCCCCTGCGGGCGGGAGCCGTACGGCATCCGCCCGGCAGACCTCCACGGCCGCCACCGCGTCCACGGCGTCGGCGGCCAGGGCGGGAGCCGCAGCCGGTCCCGCCGGAGCAGCGGCCGGGGTGGTCGTCTCAGGGCTGGCCACCGGCGCGAAGAAGGCCGGCGGCACCGTCTCCGACTCGATGACCCCGCCACGACAGGAACGGACATGAGCCCGCAGACAGAGCCGCGTACCTACGGGGGATGGCGGCGCCGGCGCGGCATCGGGCTGTTCGGAATGGGCGTCGGTGTGACGTTCGCCCTGCTCGGCGTCGTCGTGGCGCTACTGGTGGCCGCCGCCGTCTCACCCCGCGCGCTGGTGTACCTGGTGCCGCCCCTGCTCATGGCCGCTCTGCTCGGCCTGGCCCCGGCCGGCGCGACGCCGCTGGCGGGGGTGCTGCTGGTGCGGTGGCGCTGGTGGTACGGCACCCGCCGCGACCTGACCCGCTTCCGTTCCGAGCCGCATCTTGAGCTGCCCGGCGTGCTGGCCCCCACCGTGCCACTGTCCATGATGGACGGGTACGGCCGGCCGTACGGTCTGGTGTGGGACCGCCGCACCGGACATCTGACCGCGACGCTGCGGGTGGTGGCCACCTCCCCGTGGCTGGCCGACCGCGACGACGCCGACACCTGGGTCGCCTGCTGGGGCGGCTGGCTGGCCTCCCTCGGGCATGTGCCGACGGTGCGCTGGGTCAGCGTCACCGTGGAGACCGCCCCCGAGCCGGGCAGCAGGCTCGCCGACACCATCGCCGCCTCCGTCGACCCGGCATCGCCCGATGCGGCCAGGGCGATCCTGGCCCAGCTGGTCGCGTCCGCACCCGCCGCGGCCGCGCACGTCGACACCCGGGTATCGATCACCTTCGACCCCAAGGCATCGCCGCTGGCGCTGTCCACGCTCGCCGAGGCCGCCGCCGAGGTGTCCCGGACGTTGGAGGGCCTGGAGTCGGCACTCGGTTCCTGCGGGGTCACCGTGCTGGGGCGGGCCTCGGCCGCCGAGATCGCCGGCATGGTGCGTACCGCCTTCGACCCGAGTGCACGGGGTGAGGTCAGCAGGGCGCTGGCCCACCCGGTCGAGGGGGAGTGGCCCTCGGGGTGGGCCGATGCCGTACCGCTGTCGGCCGAGGAACTCCCCGGCTGCTACCGGCACGACAGCGGCGTGTCGGTGGCGTGGAGCTGGCAGGAGGCTCCCCGGCAGAACGTCCACGCCGATGTGCTGGCCCGGCTGATCGCGCCCGGACCGTACCCGAAGCGGGTGACGCTGCAGTACCGGCCGTTCCCGGCGTCCGCCGCCGGCCGGGTGCTGGAAAGCGAAGTCACCTCGGCCGCTTTCCGCCAGGCCTACCGGCGCCGCACGGGCAGGGACGAGACCGCCCGCGACGCCTTCGACCAGGCCCGGGCCAGGCAGGCGGCCAGCGAGGAGGCGATAGGCGCCGGGGTGTGCCTGGCCGCCATGTTCGTCACCGTCACCGTGCTGGATGCCGCCGACCTGCCACAGGCCATCGCCACGACCGAAGCCGCCGCCGAATCATCCAAGATCCGCCTGCGGCTGCTGACCGGGTCCCAGGCCGCTGGCTTCGCCGCCACCCTCCCCTGCGGCATCTGCCCACCCGCCCTTGCCCGCCGTTAATCGGCGGGACCTTATCCGGCACGGCTAGGTTGCCGACATCCGATATCAACCTATTTCGCGCGTTTCGAACGGCCCGTAGACCTGTCGGCGACGGACTGCGCTCTCGTCTTGAACCCGGTCTTGGCGCTCCTGCTGTTCGGGTTCCGGTCTGCGGCGCTTTGAATGCGCTGAGCGTCCTCGGGCGTCAGCTTTCGACTCTTCTTCGAGTCGCCGCTGTCGTTTGTTCCGTTCATGCCACCTCCTGGGAATCGGCCAGCAGGGGTTTGGTGTGCGGACGCATCAGGCGGGTCGCAGTGTGAAGCAGGCGCCGTCGGAACCGTAGCGGGGTACTCAGCCCCAGGAGCCGTTGGAGAGGTACCCCGTCAGTTGCCCACCGCTGGAGGGCATGACGGTCGACGAGGTGGATCCGGAACTGGGCGGCGCTGTCTTGGGCTCCCTGTGTGAAGGACCCGTTGGTGACAACGACGGCGACGTCCGCTCCATGAGCGGGACCCGCTGTGCCGTTGACCTGGTAGATGACAGGAGCCCCGACTTTGCCGCCGGTCGTCGTGTGCTTGCACTGCACCACGATGCGGTAGCCGCGTTCGTCATGGCCGATGACGTCGGCCGCCTTGTCTCCCCGCCCACCGACCTGTCTGGCGTCGATGCCGTCGCGCACCATGAGATCGCGTACGGCGAACTCGAAGGCCAGGGGGTTCATCTGGTCCAACTCCGGCAAGGTGAGCCGTGAATGTCGCAGCCGGGCGGTCCGGCTACGGACTGCGAGAACTCGCCACCTCCCCAACGCCGCAATCGTCAGGACGAGGCAGAATCCGAGGGAAACCGCGACATACCAATGCCCGAAAATCAGGCCTACGGCTGCCCGGACCCCCTGGACCAGCCAGGAGGCGACAACGGCCGCGACGATGAGCGCCGCGATCCATTCCTTCGGGTTGGCTGGTATCCGTAACCGGAGAAGGCGCGGCAGGGAAGTCCTGCGTCTCATCGTCCTACGGTCTCCGACACCGATGACTGCTGGGAGGACTCTTGCTGATCTCCGAGTCCCTGGGTGAAGAGCCAGGCCAGCACGGCGATCACGGCCAGGACGACCCAGCCTGAAGTCTTCGTGCTTTTCGGCTTGGGTTTCCTGACCCAATGTCCGCGCCGATAATACATGTTCTGCGACATGAGGTTCTCCTATGGATCAACTGCGATTTTCGGTGGCCCTCGGCCACAGAGAAATATAAGCATCCACCACCGACAAAAGAGTAAAAAGATCACACATCTCTTAAAGCAGAAATAGAAGAAGTTCCTCTCCATAAGGTGAGCGTCTTGTTTCTCTCACGTTCCACCGCGAGCATGCCGACCCTCGACCGAAAGATCGTTTCAGCTGTTTGGTGCACGTCGTCGGCCCCAGATCGAGCTGGAGGCACACGGGAACAAATTCGAGGCTTGCCCGCAGGTCCTGACGGGATGGTCTACGCGGATGCCTGTCACAGGCCCTGCAATCTCCTCCAAGGCCTACTGGAGGCGCTGATCGACTGGGGGAGGGGCCTGATGGCCGTGCTGGAGTTTCGTTCGCGCCGTGATCCGGTACGGCTGCCGCCGAGGCTGTTGGTGGCGGTAGCCGTACCGGACGTCGTTGAGCGGGGGAGAGGACGGGCGGTGGCTCCGGCTCGGGGGTGGCGCAGGCCGTACGGCGGGCGGGCGGTGCATGTGGCGCCCGGGGTGGAGTATCAGGCGACGACCACGCAGGTGTGCGGGCTGTACCCGTTCGTCGCCGGCTCGGGCACCCCCTCGATCGGCACCCCGATCGGGCGGCATCAGCTGTCCGGGGAGGTCGTCTGCCTGGATCCGCTGACGTGGCTGCGCGCCGGCCTGGTGACCAACCCCGGCGTGTTCGTGCTCGGCCAGCCCGGCACCGGCAAGTCCACCCTCGTCAAACGCTTGATCACCGGGGCGGTCGCCTTCGGCTCTACCGCGCTGATCCTCGGCGACACCAAACCCGACTACACGCCGCTCATCACCCACCTCGGCGGGCAGGTCATCACGGTCGGGCGCGGGATGGACCGCCTCAATCCCCTGGACGCCGGGCCGCTGGGCGCCGCGCTGCGGCACATGGCCGGGCCCGATGCCCGGCGGTTGCGCTGGGAGGTACGCGGCCGCCGCCTGTCGCTGCTGCTCGCGCTGTGCACGCTGATCCGCGAGACCCGGATCAGCAACGCCGAGGAGGTCGTGCTCGGCCGCGCCGTCGACCTGCTGGACGAACGGCTCGCGCGCGAGCCGACGGTGCCCGACGTCCTGGCCCTCATTGAGGAGGGCCCTGAGCCACTGCGATCGGCCGCCCGTACCGACACCGTCGAGGCCTACCGTGAGCGCACGCGCGAGCTGGTGTTCACCCTCGACCTGCTGTGCACCGGCTCCCTGGCCGGGGTGTTCGACGGCCCGACCACCCACCCGCTGGACCTGACCGCCCCGGCGGTCGGCATCGACATCTCCCGCATCGGCGCGGCCGGCGACAAACTGCTCACCGCAGCGATGCTGTCCACCTGGGCGTACTCCTTCGCCATGGTCGACGCCTGCGCCGCGCTCGCCGAGCTGGGCCTGGCCCCGCGCCGGTCCTGGCTGGGCGTGATGGACGAGCTGTGGCGTGCCCTGCGCGGCGCCGGTGGCTTGGTCGAGCACGCCGACGCGCTGACAAGGTTGAACCGGGCCAAGGGCATGGCCTCGATCATGATCACACACTCGCTGTCGGACCTAGACGCTCTGGCCGGTGAGGAGGACAGGGCCAAGGCCCGCGGCTTCGCCGACCGCTCAGCCATCACCGTGCTGGCCGGCCTGCCGCCGCGCGAGCTCGCCCGCGTCAGCCAGATCACCCCGCTGACGGCGCCGGAACAAGACCTGGTCGCCTCCTGGTCGGCGCCGGACTCCTGGCAGCCCGGCGCCAAGCATCCCGGACGCGGCAAGTATCTGATCAAGACGGGGGAGCGACTCGGCATCCCGGTCGAGCTGGCGCTCGTCGGCGTCGAGCATGAGCTGTACGACACAGACCCGGAGTTCGGCCCATTTTCTGGACGGAGCCCGAGGGGCCATAGCCGGTGAGGCGGGTGTTCACACCCCGGGGTTCCCGGAACCGGGTTGGCGTTCGTGACGGCGCCGGCAGTGCCGCAGGGTTCGCTGATGGCCCGGCGGTGTCGGATTCGGCGGTTGAGACCGATCGGCCATGCGGCGGCGAGGCGGGCGCCATTTACCGCACAGGGGTTTGTCCAGGTCGGCGTTGCTGATGTGACGCGCGTCGTCGGCGAGTGCGGCCTTCAACCGCTACCGGACTTGGGGAGATTCCCACCAAAGAGCTTGCGGTAAAGCCCTTGGAGGGGCCGCGTTCGCGGTCCGGCGGCACGGCCAGTTCCCGCACGCCACCGGGCATCCAGCGCAGCCACCAGCACTCCTCCCAGTCGTCGATAGCGAGGGCCAGGTGCGCGTTGTCGTGGCCTGGAACGCTTCAGTACGCCGAAGCGCACGGGCATCTAGGCTCCACCCATGTCCTCCTCCATCTCTCGTTCTCAGCAGAAGCAGCCGAAGGAACCGGCCACCCCCAAGCTGCCCACATCACTCGCCGTCGCACGGTTACCCGAACACGACCTCGAAGACGACCGCACATATCGCTCGATGGCGTTCACGGGCATTGACCTGTCGGATCGTGATGTGGAGATTGCCGACTTCGAGGGTTGCCGCCTCGTCGACACCGGCTTCACGGGCACCCGGCTGCGCCGGGCGGACTTCGTCGATGTGGAGTTCGAGCGCTGCGACCTGTCAACCATGGCGGCCAGGATGACGACCATGCGGCACAGCCTGGTGTCGTCGAGCCGGTTGACCGGAACGACTTGGACGGAGTGCGCGTTCCGCGACGTGCTATTCGACGGGTGTCGCGCTGACCTGGTCGGGTTCAGATTCTCAACGTTCACCGGCACCGTCTTCCGGGACTGCTCGATGTCGGAGGCCAACTTCCAAAACGCCGACCTTCGGGGTGTTCGCTTCGAACGCTGCGACCTGACGAGAGCTCAGTTCTCCCAGGCCCAGATGGATGGAGCCCGCTTCGCTGACTGCATCCTGACGGGGATCGGCGGCGTGACCGCCTTCAACGGGGCGATCGTCAGGAGCCAGGACGCCCAGGGCCTGCTCTACGTCCTGGCCGGGGCGCTAGGCATCAGCATCGAGCAATAGACATGTCTGGTGGCCCCGAGATCCTGGGGCATCCGAACTCGGTCGGGCCCGGCCGGGAGCTTGCCGTCTCACGTACCTGAGGCATCTGAGCAAATACCTCATGATCGACGAGACATGCCTCAGGTCGTGAGACCGGACACTTGCCAGTCGGCACCTGGGCATGCCGGTTGTCGTCGGCCCGGGGTTCTGGCTCGTTAACGGCACCGACTTCTAACTCCTCGGGGTCAGCCTGCCCAGAGGATGTCGTACACCGTGATGGTGCGGCGGGGCCGGTCAAGGTAGAACGCGACGATGCCGCGATCGCCGAAGGTGGCGTGGCGGAAGTTCGGCTCCTCGGCGCGGACGGGCGTGCTGTCCAGCGGATCGTCGCCGAGTTCCAGCAGGCGATCCACGAGCGCGGTGAACGCCTCCGGCGGTAAGCCGGGGATCTTGCTGGAGGCCGAGGCGTGATAGATGAGGTGGTAGTTCACCCGGCGCGGCCCGCCCGGCGGGCGGCCACCAGGTCGGCCCAGCCGGGGATGACGTCCTCGGCGGGAATGCGGTTGATGCCCTGCGCCGCCTCGTGCTTGGCCTGCTCGTGCCCGGGATCGGCGTACATCAGGGCGCGCAGGTGCCACAGGTGGAGGACCTTCTGCAGCTGGCGGTAACGCCAGGGTTCCGCGGCGGCGCTCAGGGCCTCGCGATACTCGGCGAGGAACTGGGACCGGTACTGCTCAGGCAGGCGGCTCACGATGTCATCGGGGTCGTGCCCGGCGTCGTGGTATTCGACCGGCTGAGCTGTCACCGTCGCCTCCTCCTGCTCGCCTCTGGGGCCAGTGTACGACGGGAGCACCAAGTCAGCGGTGGTGCCGATGCTCCCCGGAAATGCGGACACCGGTGTCCGTACGGCCGAAGGCGGCAGCTTGACAGCGGAGGGAGAGCAAACATTGAACATGTCGTGCTCTCTGGGGCATGGAAGTGGCGCCGGGAACCCCCGATGGAATCGGGAGCCCGGCGTTCGCGTTTTCACCGGTCACATCTCGCCTGCTTCCAGGAACGCGACGCGCTCCTCGAACAGCGGCCACCACAGGTGCTCCCCGCCCAGCCACCCGGTAACGACTCCGGCGATGACGTCAGCCGTCCATAGCGCCGCGTCCAAACTGGCTCGCTCCCACCTGACCAACATCTCGGCGGCGACCTCGCCGCGTCTGCGAAGGACCGTCAGGATCGCCCGGTCTGCGGCATCCTGCTCTCTGCGCGACTCGAAGACCACGGTTCCGACGTCACGTGCCGACAGCTCGGGCAGCAGTCGGAGCAGACAGTGTCGCCTTGCGCGTTCCGGGCGGCTCGCTGTGCCGTGCAGACTGACGGCGACCACAGAGGTGAAGTCGAGGGTCGCCACCGCCTGCGCGATGAGAGACCTTCGAGCCGACCGTTCCGTCCTCCAGTGAACGGTGGGTGCCTTCCCATACCGAAGGGCGTCCATCAACGACCTGACGTGGTCAAGCCCTTCAGGAGGGAGGAGAACAGCGGCGAGGACGTAGACGCAGTCATCGTCCGCGCACTCGGCAGCTTTCATCGACGAAGGCGAGAAGCACGGCCCGACCTTACGTCACGACCAGTACCCGGCCCTATACGTTCCGCCACATCCCCGGTGAAGGCACAGCGCCCAGGAGAGTTCGCTCAGCCGGTCAGTCTCGGCCAGTTGTGCTAAGTGGCACAGGCCCCGGTCATGCCTCTGCCACGACACGCAGCCGGGGCACGGCCATGTACGGATGCCACCGGCCCGCGGTCACAGGGTGAGCAACACCTCGACGCGACGCTCGCCGGCATGGATCTCTCGCAAACCGCGGGACGTGACCGGTGAGCCGGGCGCTGGGGCCGGGGGCGCCGCTCATTCCCGGGCCCGCCTTCAGCGGCTGGTTCCTGCTCGGCGTGCTGTGGAGCCTGGCCGGGCTGATCGTGACGGTGTGGGCGGCGGCCAAGCTCGCCGCTGCCATCACCGGCGGCACGGTCGCCCCGCTGGGGACGGCGTTCGTCGCCGACGTGCTGCACGGCCGTACGGCTTCCGCCTGGCCGGGCACGCCGACCTGGGTGGTCGTCGCCCTCGCCGCTGTCCTGGTGGTGGCGGTCGCGGCGGTGACGCTCACGGCATGCCGGGTGGTGCTGCGGCGGCTTCCCGCTCCGGCCGATCCGATCGCGGCGCTGGCCCGTAACCCGCGTCTGGCCGTCTTTCACGCTCTGCCGACCGCCCGTACGGCGATCCGGCTACGCCCGTCACTGTCCGGGCGGGAGCCGTACCGGATCGAGCCTGGCGAGATCGGGCTGGAGCTCGGCGAGCAGCTGCTGCCCAAAGGCCGCAGGGGGCCGGTGCTGTATTCGAGCTGGGAGGACACCGAGGTCGACCTCATGGCCCCGCGCTCGGGCAAGACGACCGCGCGCAGCATCCCGCACGTGCTGTCGGCGCCCGGGGCGGTGGTGGCCACCAGCAACAAGGAAGACCTGTGGGCCGCCACCGCCGAGCTGCGCGCACGGCGCGGCACGGTATGGCTGTTCGACCCGCAAGCGATCACCTACCAGCCGCAGCACTGGTGGTGGAACCCGCTGCGAGAGCTGGTCACGGTCGAGGACGCTCACCGCCTGGCCGGGCACTTCGTCCTCACCGTCGAGGACCCCGCCAAGCGGGACCTGTGGGGGCCGGCCGCCCAGGACCTGCTGTGCGCGCTGTTCCTGGCCGCGGCGACCTCCGGCCGCACCCTGCGGCATGTGGCCGGCTGGCTGGACGAGCCCGCCGTGCCGACGCCGTGCGAGCTGCTCACCGAGGCGGGCTTCCACCTGTTGGCCTCCAGCCTGCGCGGTGCCCAGAACGGCGCGGTGGAGACCCGGGACGGGATCTATCAGACCGCCCGCACCGCCGCCAAGGCGCTCCGCGACGAGGCGATCATGGCCTGGGTCACCCCCTGTGAGTTGCCCGGCTTCGACCCGTACGGCTTCGCCCGCACCGGCACCGACACCCTCTACCTGCTGTCGCAGAACCGCTCGGCGGCCGCCCCGCTGATCGCCGCCCTGGCCGACGTGGTCATGCGCGCCGCCAAGCGCGAGGCCGAACGCATGGGCGGACGGCTCGACCCGCCGCTGACCGTCTGTCTGGACGAGGCGGCCAACATCTGCCGGATCGCCGACCTGCCCGAGCTGTACTCCTACATGGGCTCGCGCGGCATCTGTCTGGTCACCATCCTGCAGTCCTACGAGCAGGGCATCACGGTGTGGGGCGAGCACGGCATGGCCGCCCTGTGGGGCGCGGCCACCAAGAAACTGATCGGCGCCGGGGTCGACTCCCCGCGCCTGGCCCGCGACCTGGCCACCCTGGTCGGGCAGCACGACGTCCCGGTCAGAAGCCTGTCGTACGGCGACCGCCACGCGAGCGAGCAGATCAGCCTGCGCCGCCAGGACATCCTCGAGCCCGCCGCGATCCGCGCACTCGAACCCGGCACGGCGCTGCTGCTGGCCACCGGGGTGCGGCCCGCCCTGATCCGGCTGCGCCCCTGGTACGCCGGCCCGCACGCCCAGCAGATCGCCGCCGCGCTCGATCGCGCCACCGCCTCCATCACCGAACACGCCGTACGGCTGTCGCCGGCCGCAGCCGGGCCGGTGATCACCCGGCAGCCGTACGACTCCGGCCGAAAGCACGTGCTCCCAGCGCGCGAGCCGTACGACGACGACCCGGTCGGCGACGAGCTCGGCAGCGTCGGCGGCGGGGAGCCGTACGACGGCCCGGTGGGGGAGGGGCGCCCGTGAGCGCCGAGACCGAGCAGGCGGCGCAGCCGGTGTTCGCCTCGCTGGAGGACTGGGTGACCGAGCGGTTCCTGCCGATGTACCGGCGGACGCTGGGCGGGGAGTACCGCTGGTGCGCGGAGTGGTGGCGTCACGCCGAGGCCATCTCCCGGCTGACGACGCTGTGGCATCTGTGGGAGACCCTGCGGCTCAAGCCCGGCACCGGGATGGCCGAGTGGTACGTCCACCTCGACCACCATCTGCCGATCCTGCTCGGCGCCCGCGGCCCCTTCTATCAGTGCAGCCAGACCGAGCACCTGGAGCCGCACCCGGGCCGCGCCGTCCCCGCGCCGCCGTGGTGGTGGTCCGGCCTGTCCTCTCCTGAGGCGGCCGGCACATGAACCGGGCCATCCACAGATCCGCACTCGATCACGCCGTACGGCGGTGCCCGAGATGACCATTGAGGCCCATCTCGAGGAAAGGAAGAACCTTGATCTCCATCAGTGACGCGTACACCGCCCTCAACGAGCGGCACGGGGCCGGCCTGCAGGCCGTGACCGCCGCGGCGATCGACGCCTTCACCTCCATCGCCATCGGCATGGACGCGGGCGAGCTCAACGGTCCATCGGAGCGGTACCCCACCTTCGCACTGCTTCGGCAGGAGGCCCTCGAGGGCATGGCCGCGCTCGGCGCCCAGGTCGGCCCCGAGTTCCGCGATGCCTCCGCCCTCGCCCAGGTGCCAGACCTGGACGAGGTCGGCAGACTCGGCCGACTGTCGTGCGAGGTGCTCGTAGACAGCGCAGAGAACTGCTCCGACCCGGGCGAAGTGCATGGCCTGCTCAACGCTGCCATCCACGCGGGACGGATCCGGGACCTGCTCGCCTGATGGACACGACCTTCGGAGACCTCCTGGACGACGCCCTGGGACACCTGGGCGGCGTTGCCGTCCACGACCGTGATCACCTGGATGCCGCCGTCACAGCCGCGGCGAAGGACGCCAGCCGGTCACTGACCGCGATGCTGGCGCGCTGCGCCGAGGACTTCGCCCACGCCGGCGAGGTCGCGGCCCCCATTCGTCAGGCATCTCTCCTGCTCACTCGGCTGGAGGAGCCCGGACCGGCGGCGGCCGCCGCGCACCCGCTTCCCCTGCATGTGCGGGCAGCCGCGACGGCTTGGGGTGCCGCGGGTGACATGCTGGCCACCCACTTCACCCGGCACAGGGACGCCCCTCGGTCCGACTGGGCCGCCGTCATCAGCAATCAGCGGGTGCGTGAGCATCTGCTGAGTGAGGTCACCGACCACGCGCTGGCGCTGGCGGAGATCCTGGATGGTACGGCTCTCGCCCACGAACCCGACGTGCAGCAAGCCTGCGTCCTGCTGCGCTCACCCGCCGTACAGCAGGCCTCCCGCTCGGGTGATGCCGCGGCGCTGCGCGCGGTCCCGCTCAACTATTCCCCGCAGCCGCCCCAGCCGCTCCCGCAGGTGGCGCAGACCCCCCAGGAGCTGTCCACGCACATCGTCACCAACATTGACGCCCTGCGCGCGCTACACCACCGTATCCAGACGTTCAGCCCACGGGACTGGCAGCGTACGGCTCTGGCCGCCTCGATCATCACCGACCTCGCGGCGAAGACCCTCATCCAGCTGATCAACCGGACCTACGAGCTGAATCCCGGCCATGGCCGCCTCAGGCGGGCGCTGCGGCGTGCGGCCGAGGGCGTACACCAAGCGAAAACGGAGTGGAAGTGCGTGCTCCGTGCATGGAACGGCCGGGTCACGCCGGGCCCGATCGTCAATTCCGTACGCCAGCAACATCTGGAGCAGGTGGCCGTACGGCTCGGCCGGCTGCTGCACGACAACCCGGCGTGGACCCCCGCCAAGGATGACGCCGCACCGCCCAAGGCTCCTGGCGCGATCGCACCGACCACCGCCGACATGGTCCCGATCGCCCGTGCCGTGCTCCACTCGGTCGAAGGGCTGCTGGTCGTGGGCGAACGCGACCGCCGAAACGTGACAAAAGCACTTCACGTCGACGTCGGGCAGCCCGGGCGAGAGCAACTGCTGACCGCCTACACAGAACTCGGCACCTCGAAGTTCGGGACGTCGAGGGCACTCGGCGATGCGATGCTGCTGGCCGCCTCCCCCGAACTACATGACGGGCTGCGGCAGGAGATCCACCTGCTGGAACTACGCCGAGGCGGCAGGAAACTCGACGACCGCGCCGTCCGGAGATCGTACGGAAGCCCGCACCCTCTGGAAACACTCAACGCCCGCGCGGCCATGTCCGACTCCCGTCTCGACCTGTCCGCGGCGTCGCAGGCGGCCTCCGTGCCGGTCCCACCGTCGCCGATCCCCTCACCGCCGGTACGGCACCGCGGCAGCCCTTCCCCCTGAGCCCGCCGATGCGACCGCCACCCCTCGTAACCGAACACTCCCTGATCACAAAAAGCACTCGGAAGGAACGATCCAGATGACTGCTGTTCGAATGGCGGCCTCGGCTCTGCTGGTCACCGGATGCCTGCTGGCCACCGCCTCACCGGCTCAGGCCGCAGGCACTGGCTGGAGCGACCAGTGGGACGGCGTCGGACGGGTCACGGTGACCTCCAACCGCTATGAGATCATGCTCTGCAATCTCAGCCAGGACAACCAGGAGGTGACGGTGCGGTACTCGACGAACAACCCCTTCACCAAGGCCATCGAGACCCTCAAAGCGCCTCCGGGGGCGTGCACCAGCCAGGAGCCCTGGCTTTCCAAAATCAGGGTCTTCAAGCTCTGCGACAGGGCGAGCTGCAAGGCTCCGGTATGGGTCAACCGCTCCTGGCTGTAGCCGGGTGTTCCGCCCGCCGGCCGACGAACCGTCTCGTAGTTAACCGGCGGGCAGTTGGCGGTCGAGGTCGGCGACCAGATTCCGCGCCTCAGGAACGCGGTTGGCGTGCGGCCTGAGATCGTCGCGTAGACGGCGCAGGAGGCCGACGCAGCGCACGGAGGTGACGGTGGGAAGCCGTGCGAGAGTGCGCCGTCCCATCGCGACGGCTTGATCAAGGTCGCCGGCCTGGGTGTAGGCCAAACTGAGCCACGCCCCATGGCGTAGTGCCGACCGTTGGTAGGGGCTGGTGGCGTCCACCAGCGCCCTGTCTCGCAACAGATCCTCAGCCTCCAGTAACAGCTGTGCCCGGCGCGCGGGAATGCACCGGGCCAAGGCGACGAGGCTGCGTCCGGCGATGGCGTCAAGCTCAGTGCGGTTGACATAGCCGGCCCAGCGAGGAGCCCGATCCTGCTGGGCCTGAGCGCGGTCGAACATGGTCAGGGCCTGGTCGCGGGTACGGCGGAAGCTGGTCAGATCACCTGCGGCGGCGAACGCCAGCCCGCTGCGTGCCGCGATGAGGGCCTGTACAGCGGCGGGAGCGTCCGCGCAGGCCTCCTGTGCCGCTGAGGCAAGCTGGAGGGCGTCGTTCATCTTGCCGAGCGTGGTCGCCTGGTTGCTCATCAGGCCCAGAATGCTGGCGGCCAAAGCCCGGTCACCGGCTGCCTGGGCGGCATGCAGCCCGGCCAGATACCAGCGCTGGGCCTCACCGTCCCGCCGGGTGTCGTACGCCATGAATCCCGCGGTCTGGGCGAGCTGGGCAAGCGCCACGCACAGGCGTTTACCGGTCGACGCGTCGTAGCTTTCGTCCCGCAGCACGCGACCGACGCAGTTGAACTGGTCGGCCACGAAGGCGGCCGCAGCACCGCCCTGCTGATCGTCCAGCTGCTGGGCTTTGGTGACGATGTCTTCGATGAGTGTCACCACCGCGCCGGGTACTTTTCCCGTTCCGCGGGTCGATGCGATCACCGGCGGGGAGTGATCGAACCACTGCCAGGCGGGCCGGGTCAGGAGCGCGCCGGAAATCGCCGCGAACCTCCGCCGTGTCAGCATGCCTGGCCACTCTTTCAGGAGTTGGAGCAGTCCCGCGCCATCCCAGGGTACGTCGAGCCGGTGATCTGCCGGGACCCATGCCAGCGACCGGGACGCGCGGTGCGCCGGCCACACCTGGTCGAAGGCAACGGATTCGCCTAACGCCTCGGACAGCACCGATATCACGATGTCGGGAAGGGGGGCGTGCGGAACCTGCCCGCGGCGAAGCCAGCGGTACGGGGTTTTCTCGTGGATACGCCGGGTTTCGCCGGGAAGCAGAGCGAGCGCGGCGTTGACCTTCCGCGCCAGCGTCTCCGGTCGCCATCCCAGCGCATCGAGAAGGAGCTGAAGGGCCTGGTTGGGCCCGGCGGCACTGCCTGCGGGTGCGCTCGTCATGGGGAATCCAATTCCGGCAAACGGCGGATGACATCGACTGTAGCCAGTTCATACGGGGTGCGGGGTAAAGCGCACCATCCGCACCGCTCGCCTGTTCATCCGCACTTCTCGAACGGCTGGCTTCCCTATCGCGCAGGCGGCAGACGACCGAAGGTGGAAACCGTTCAGCGATGCGACCCCACCACCCGATGAGGAGGACCCGATGAAGGGATCCACTCTTTACGACGAGCCCGAAGCGGGAAAGACCACTGCCACCCGCATGCTCCCCAACGCTCCACACGCGGCGGAACAGCCCGCGCTCCCCGACGCGTTAACCCAGACATTCACTCGCCGCGTGCATCAGTACGCCAGCGGGCACGCCGAGGCGGTGGCGAGGCAACTCGCCACCAACCTGGCCGCCGTCTACCGCGTCGACAGCACGGTCACCGCACGTCACGGCATCGCGATGCTTCGACTCGGGGACCTGTGCGTATGGATCCGCCTCGGTGAAATCAGCTGGTCCACCGGCTCCCTCCACCCCAACGGCCGTCCGGTCACCGTCGCCGTCCCGGCCAGCCAGACCGCGCAGGCGGCTGAGCAGATCGCCGCCCGCTACCGGCAGGTCTGGGGCGTCGGCGGGACCTATGCCGTACGGGCTGGCTGACCATGCCAACAGCTCGGCCGCTGAGTATTGGGCGCCGATGAACTACCTGATGATCTACTTCCACCGGGTCGGCCAGGAAATCCGCTCGGCCGTACCCACCCCCGCGGACGGCGACCGGGTCGAACCGGCCGACGGAGCCGGCCCCAGCGGGCGGCTGAGCACCCTCACCCGCGACTGGGCGACCTTCCGCACCCACACTCTCCACCCCGCCGGGAGGCCGTGATGCCTGACGCCCCCTTGCCCGCCGTGGCCGTCAGCGGACCCGACAATGTCGGGAAGACCACCCAGGTCAGGCTCCTCACCCGTCGCTACGGCACCTGCGATCTCGGCCCACTGGACGGCTATGACACCCGGTGGGCGGAGGCGAAACGTCAGGGCCTGGCCGCGTGGTGGTTCCACTCGGCCTCGATCGGTGAAGTCGTGGACGTGCTGGCGTGCTCCTACCTGACACGCGCGGCCGCGGCCCGGTCCAGCCCACCGGGCCAGGTCCTGCTGCTGGACCGGGGCATGAGCATGCTCGGCGCGTCCGTCGCGGCCACCGTGGCCGCCCGAGACGAGGTTCCGTTCCCGGTCGCCGCCGATCGGGCGGCCCGCCTGCTGGCGCCGTACGCGTCCGACATCGCCAAGGCCCATCACGCCGAACGGGAGGTGCTGCTCCTGCATCACGCCGACCCGCTGCGGGGCGCCGAGGTGGCCCTGTCTCGCGAACGCGCCGTCACCGACGTCTACCGCCGCTACCAGGTCGCTCTCAATGAGCACCTCCACCACCGCCCGCACGACACCCCGATCGTCGTCGGCGACCGGTCGATCATGGCGGTGCACGGCGACCTGTGCGCACGGCTGGAACAGACATCGATGCCGATTGCTCAGCCTGTCATCACCCAGCGGTGGACTGTCGCCCTGGGAGGCATGTCGGAGAGCGGCAAGTCCACCGCGGGGGAGTACCTGCAGCACGAGCACGGGTTCGCCCGGCTGAAAATCGGCTACTTGCTGGACTGCGCCGCCGCCCGCCACCGCATCGCCGACGTGTACGCCCTGCCGCCGGTCGAGCTGGCCGAGTTGCTGGTGCTGGAACTCGACCGGTACGCCGCTGCGCACCACTACCAGCGCCACCTCAGCATCGAAAGCCTGCACAGGGCCGACCTGACACGGGAGCTCGGCAAGCTCCTCGGCCCGGCGCTGACCGTGGCATATCTTCACGCGTCCCCGGACATACGGTGCCGACGCGGCAACCGAGGTCCCGGCGACGTCGTCCAACGGGACACGATCAAGCGGGAGCGCGGGGCCGACCGCGTCCTCGGCATAGCCGATTTAGTCATCGGCAACGATCGCTCCCGCACTGAGCTGTTCCACGCGCTGGACCTCATGGTGCGGCGGCGATTGTGGCCCGACCGCAGCCCCCGGCGGATCATTGTGCCCGACTTGGGGTTGCCCGCCCATCTCGCCGGTTTCCTCGACAGCATGCTGGCAGCCCTCACCAGTCCCGCTCCGTACGTGCAGATGATCGCGGTGACGGGGTCCGGCGGCCGAGGTGAATTCCGCAGCGGGTGGAGCGACCTGGACGTGCTCCTCGTCGCTGACCCTGCCGCTACACCCCGCATCGCAGCGGCCCTGCGGCAGGAGCGTGACCGGCTGGATGGCGTCAAGCTCGGCCTCAGCGTGATCACACCGGGGGAGATCCGTGCGGGCGCCCTGACCTCTCGCCTGCTGTACGCGATCACGTCGATCACGGCCGGGGAGGTGCCGGTGCTGTGGGCTGTGCCGGGGTTCCGCCTTCCCCACCCCGACGGCCGAATGGTCGCCGCTCGCAACCGGCACGAGGGCGCGACCGCGGCGTTCGGCCTGCGGCGGGCCCTGCTGGCCTACCCCATCGACATCCGCGTCGTGTACAAGACGGCCGCGCTGCTGGCGAAGATCGTGCTGCGGTGCGAAGGGCAGGTGCAGCCCAGCGACGCCGATGCGCTTGAGGCGTTCGCCGAATTCGCCGGCCTGCCGGCCCCGGCGGACCCGTGCGTCGACTCGGCAGCGGCCCTCTGGCTCGCCGAGCAGGTGCTGCGGTGGTGGCTGACCGGCGTGGAGGCCACCTCGTGACCCCCAAGATGGCTGCAGCACTCCCGATCGCCGATCCTGCCGGTGGTTTTGCCTGCCACGCCGACGGCACGTTCCGCAAGACCATGCCGCTGAAGCGGGCACACCGCGAACTGGAAGGCTGGCGGTCCATCAGAGGGCACCTACCGGTGGCAGCCCTGCTGGGTGGTCATGCCGCACCCGGCGGCCGCCGTACCCTGATCTACGAGGACGTGTTCGCCACCGGGCGGTGCACCCGCCTGCTGGCTGACGTCATCGCCGACGCCGACCGCGACCCCGCCCAGGCGCCTGCCGCGACAGCGCTCGTCGACGCGATCTGCGACAACTGGGCCCAGGCCGCCACCACCACCGGCCGCACCGCCCCGATCGGACAGTGCCGGCCGGGGCTGTACGCCGCCAGACTCGCCCCCGGTGGTCGCCTCGACACCTGGTACGGGCGTATGCCCCCGATCGTGGTCGACACCGGTGCCGCCACGACCACGGTGAACCTGCCCGCCCGGCTGGCCCGGCTCCGTACCGATCTGGCCGCAGACAGGCGATGTCCGACCGCGGTCACCCAAGGTGACCCCACCGAGCCGAACATCGCCGCCCCGATGCGCTGGCTCGACTACGAACACGCGGGGCGTAACGCGCTGGCTGGGGAGGCGGCGACCCTGCTGTGGTACTTGCTGGCGATGGGCGGCTGGCTGGTGCCCCGGTACAAGCCGGTGACCTACGCCCGCACCGTCCACGCCCCCGGACGGCCGCTGCCACCCGCCGTGACGTACCTGCACGTCCAGGACGGGCAGGTGCACATCGCCGCGCAGGTGCGGGCGGGCGTCGGGCGAAACGCCGCGATCGCCGCGCTGCTACGGCGCCTGCACGGCGACATCGGCGAGCTGATCTGCGGCCCACACCGCGATCCGCTGGCCGCCATGCGAGCGTGGCTTGCGGTACGCATCCTCGGCGTCATCCCGATCACCCGGATGACCTACCCGGACGCAGCCGTCTGCCTGCTGAAACTCGTGCAAGTGCTCCACTCGGGCACCCGACTGGACGACTTCGCCGCAACCGACCAATCCTCTCCCCGGGAGCAGTGATGGACAGCTCTGTCACCCGCCCTCTGGACGGCCAGGTCGCCGTTGTCACCGGCTCGGCCACGGGAATCGGCGCCGCCATCGCCGTGGCGCTCGGCCGTACCGGCGCCAGCATCGTGATCAACCATCCAGGGCATCAGGAGTACGAAGCACTGGACGTGGCCGCTCGTGTGCGGGAGGCGTGCCGCACGGCCGTCATCGTCAAGGCCGATCTCACCCGCCCCGGCGAGGTGCGCACTCTGGCCGATACGGTCCACGAACAACTTGGCCCGGTCGACATCCTGATCAACAACGCCGGCGGCTACCCCCGAACTCCCTGGACCGACCTCGACGAAGACGCCTGGGAACAAGCACTGCACCTCAACCTGACCGTGCACTACCGGTGCGCGAAAGCATTCACCCCCGGCATGGTCACCCGACACTGCGGACGGATCATCAACATCGGCTCGATCACCGCCCGGGCCGGCCGAACAGGACTGGTCGCCTACGCCGCGGCCAAAGCCGGCCTGATCAGATTCACCCGATCACTCGCCCGCGAGCTCGGCCCCTACGCAATCACCGTCAACACCGTCGTGCCCGGACCTATCGAGGTGGAGCGGGAAACCACGCTCCCTGCCAGTGACCGGACACCACCGGACACACAGGTGGCACGCCAATGCATGGAACGCAGAGGACAGCCGGATGATGTCGCCGGCACGGTAGCGTACCTGGCAGGGCCCGAGGCGTCGTTCATCACCGGCCAGTCTCTGCACGTCGACGGCGGCTGGCTCCTGCACTGACCGGAAGGACCGTTGTCCCCGTGAAGGAACGCGTACGAGGCATCCTCATCACCCCGGGCGGACGCCTGCTGACGATCAAACGTGTCCGTCCCGAGGTGGACCCGTACTGGGTGCTGCCCGGCGGCGGAGTCGAACCAGACGACGCCACCTTGGAAGTAGCACTGCTCCGGGAGATCGACGAAGAGCTCGCCGGACAGCCCACCATCAACGCCCTGATCCATATCCTGGAGACCGACGAGGAGCGGCAATACTTCTTCCTCGGCCGGATCGAATCATGGGATCCCGACCGACGGACCGGGCCCGAGTTCGCCGACCCGTCCCGCGGCCAGTACGTCGTGGAGGAAGTGCCACTCCATCCGGCGCACCTGACCCGGATCGCGCTGAAGCCCGAGCCGATCGCGCACCTGCTCACCGAGAACGCCTCGCAGTTGTTCCACCTCACCGACCTGAGGCTCATCCGCGGAAAATCAGGGCCGTTTGGCCAGCAGATCGACCACGTCGCTGTGGTGCTGGATGTAGGCGGCCAGCTCCGGGCCGAGTAATCCGGCTACCCACGCCAGATCGCTCATCCGACGGGCCACCGGGGCGGCCAGCAGCGGCTCCCAGTGCGCAGCCCGGTTGCGCAACTCGTGCAGGTCACCGATCTTCCGGTCGACCACCACCCGACTCGTCCGCGCCGGGAAGGCCCGGTGCAGGTATGGAACCCACAACGTCTTTTCGTGCGCGGCGGAGGAGAGGTACCGCCACAGGCCCAGCGGCAGCTCCGCGATGATCTTCCCGGGCGGCGCGTGCACGCCGTAGCGGTTCCGCGCGGCGTCGATCGCCTGGCGTGCCTTCTCGTTGACGTCGACGCGACGAGTACCGCGCCGGCCGCCCTTCTTCGTGCGCAGCAGCGGAGCTCGCAGCGGGCTGGCCGGGTCGTCGAGCCAGTGCGCCGCACCCGCACCCGACCAACTCGCATCCAGCGCCGCGGCGTAGGCGTTGCGCAGCGCGACCTCGAAGTGCCCCAGGTCGTGCAGCACGGCGCAGGACAGTGCGCTGTTCCACTCGTACAGCTCCAGCGCTCGGCCACGGTCGCCGGCCTCCTCGGCCAGATACACCCCGTAGCGGGCTGGGCTGAGCCAGCCCTCCACCCACGGACCGGTGCCGGGGAACGGGGAAGCGTACGCCACGCTGTATCTCCTTCGGGTTCGGGTGGGTATAGTTACTCACGACAAGCCCCGGTGGACCGCTGATCTTCGGATCATGTCGCCGGGGCTAAGCCATTTCCGGGCCCGGTCACCACCACATCGCCCGCGCCCACCTGTCACGGCTGCCGAACGACTTCGGCCGCCGGCAGCCTGAGACATGTAAGCCCGGGCTCTATCGTCGCAAGACGATCCCCAGGGCACAGGCTTTTTTGGAGCCAGCCTCAACGGCGCCCGATATGTCGGTCAGCCTCAAGGGCACCTGCCGTTCAGCACGAATTCCTGAGCACAGTGGCGCCCCGATCACGGATTATCCTGCATCCCGCTCCGCCCATGACCTGGGCGTCGTGGCGCCCGTATCCTCCCCGGCATCCACTGTGTTTCCGCCCGCCGGCCACGGCCCTGGTCGGTTGGGGGAAAACGACGGTGGCAGCGCCCTCGAACGAGGCGCACGCCACGTCACGTTCTGTCACGCTGTGTGGTGTGCTGCCGGCGTATGTGGACAAGATCTATACCCGCGACCGCTACGGGCCTGACCCCGAGGACGCCCCTGGGGACGATGCCGAGTGAGGGCGGGCATCGCCTGGGCGGATGAGTCGTTCCAGGAGCACGACACGACCGGCATTGAATCGAAGGCTACTCGTCGGGGTCGGCGATTTCCGCGACCTGCACCCCATCCAGCTCCAGCTCCGACCAGCGGCCAGCGTCCAGAGTGAGGATGTCCACGCCATCCCGCCGGGCCAGCACCATGGTGTGCGCGTCCTCCCAGGACCGCTTGTCACTCAGCCGCGCGGCGGCCTGTCCGAGCTCGAGTGCGTCGTCGAACCCGCCCAGGGCCCCGTACGCCCCATGGTCCAGCCGGGCGATGCCCCGCACCGCCGGCAGGAACCCGCTCTCGTCGCTGCCACCCATCTCTGCGGCCACCGCCGCCACCACAAGCGCCGGCACCACCAGCTGCATCCCGTGCTCGTCCAGCTCGAACAGCATCGTGATCAGCGGTAGGTCCCCCCGCGCGATCTCCGACACCACGGTGGTGTCCAGGACGTACCCGCGAGGGGTCATCCAGCGGCCCCCAGGCCGGCCTGCTCGCGCTGTGTCAGCAGGTGGGCGGTCATACGCCGTACCTTAGCCGTGGCCGCGGGGTCCGAGCGGACCGTCTGCACCGCGGTGCGCACCGCGGCGTCGGCCTCGCGGTCGGCCTCGGCCTGCCGCGCCAAGGCGGCGTTGACCACGGCCGACACCGACCGGGCCCGGCCGGCGGCCACCTCGGCGTTGGCGTACTCGAGCAGGTGCTCCTCGATGGTCACGCTGACAGGCTTCGTCGTCATACGATAACCATACGATGTTTCCCTGGTGTGCGTCCTCTCTTCCCGGTTCCGCCCTGCCGCGAGGGGACCGTACGAGACGGTACGGCCACCGCGCTGCGATCAGAAGCCAGGGGCGCCGACGGTGGCGGTGGTGGTGGTGGCTGTTGGGATCGGCGTGACGGGCGGCCACGGATCCTGCTGGGGGATCTGGGCGGTCTGCTGGCCGCGTTTGACCTTGGTCACTTTCGCGATGGCGAAGCGGAGGGCGGGGCCGATCTCGTCGACCTCGATCTCGTAGACGGTGCGCTTGTCCCCGGTGTCGGTCTCGTAGCTGCGCTGGCGCAGGCGGCCCTGGACGATGACGCGCATGCCACGCTGGAGGGACTCGGCGACATGTTCGCCGAGCTCACGCCAGGCGTTGCAGGTCAGGAAGAGGCTGCCGCCGTCTTTCCACTCCCCTGTCTGGCGGTCGACGTACCGCTCGTTGGCCGCGATGCGGAACCGTACGACGGCCTGGCCGCTGTTGGTGAAACGGAACTCGGGGTCGTCGACGAGGTTGCCGACGATGGTGATGGCGGTCTCGTTGGCCATCAGATGTCCTCCTTGGACCGTGATCGGGTGGGGATCGGGACGGGACGCGCGGGGGCATTGGGGCCCCCGCCCGCGGGGTGGTTCCTAGATCTCTCGGCTGGCTACAGCCGCCAGGCGGTGGGCCTCGACGGCCGCGGTCACGCAGTCGTGGCAGATCAAGGTCCGGTCGGCGCAGCGGAACAGCTGCTCGATCGGGGTCGTCTCGCCGCAGCGACCGCAGCCGGTGAGGTCGGTGAGCTGGAGAGGGAGGTCGAGGGTGAGGTTCATGCCTGCTCCTTTCGCCCGGACTCCTGTCGGACGTCCGCGTCGTGTTCTGGTGAGGGAGGGCACGCAGGCGGAAGGGAGGAAGGGCAACCGGGCGGCGCCGTATGGGCAAGATGTTTTGCCGCGGGCGGGTTCGATGCGCGGGTGCGGGGTGGAGCCGACTTTCCGCGCGGCAAAAGATCTTGAACGTGCGGGGCGAGCGCAGCGAGAGCCGGGTTGCGTGGACGACCGGGCCTGCGAGACTGACCGGCCAGAACACGAAGCGGGGGCCTCGCCGGCGCTGGGCGAACGGGCCGGGCGGTGAACCTCGCCTGCGGCTACACACGGGTCCTCACCCCGAAGGAGCCCGCGCGAGAGCGGTGAAGGTCAGGTGCCGGTGGCGGCCAAGTGCAGGGCGCGCAGTGCCTGGCCTTCCATGTCGTGGGCGGTGTCGGCGTCGTCGATGGTCCGGGCGACGCTGGTGACGGCGTGCATCACACCGCCGGCGGTCAGGTCGCCGCCGCGGATGAAGTGCCGCAGGATGTCGCGCTGCTGTTCCTCGGTGAATCGCAGCTTGGTGGCGACCGTCTGGATGGTCTTGTCCGGGTCGGCAAGCTCGGCGCCAGCGACCTCGGTCAGCTCGCGGATTTTGGCCTTGACGTAGTCGATGTCCAGGAAGGTGGTGATGGCGTCGCGGGTCTTGGCGGTGATCAGGGCCAGGTTCTTGTCCTGGGTGTCGCCGCTCCAGCGGACGATGCCGCCGTCGCCCTCGTCGCCGTCGAGGCGTCCGCCGAGGTGGACGTGGCGGTGGGCGTCGGCGTTGATGGTCAGGCCGTTGTTGCAGACCTGCACCAGCAGTCGCGGGGTGACGGTGAACGCGCCGCAGCCGGTCTCGCTGTTGCTGATCACGAATCCGGCGAACACCAGCGGGTTGTCAGCGCCGGAGACGCCGGTAAAGGGGCTGCGGTAGTTGCGGAGCAGGTCGGGGGCCAGTGCGGCGACCTGCTCGCACACCACACGGACGTACATGCGCCGTTCGGTCAGGTCGCAGCCGTCGATGCGGACGTCGACTCCGGCGAGCCGTACCCCGTCGAGTGCGGCCATGAGGACGTCCAGATTGTCGATGATCTTGTAGCGGTCCGACAGGAACGCCCGGGCGACGCCGACCCCGTCGCCGGTGCCGCGCAGCGCGCGTACGAGGAAACGGCGGTCGTCGGTCTCCAGCCAGCCGTTGACGTTGGCCTCGTACAGGCCGGGCCGTTCGGCACGCAGTCGCCGCAAGTACGGCAGGGGGATGCCGAGCTTGTCGGCCAGGCCCTGGTCGCAGATCTCCGTCGGCAGGTACAGGCCGGTGCTGGCGGTGACGCCGGAATCCGACAGCACCGGCGGGGTGTCGATCAGTTCCAGGTGCGTACCGACAGCGCGAATCTGCGCGGCGCCAACCGGAACATCGACCTTGCGGGCGTGCTGGTCGCGCAGCAGCGCGTGCAGGTCGCCCAGGTCGGCGTTGCGGGTGGTGAGCGGAACGGGATAGACGATGGTCATCAGGAGTCCTTCCGGGTGATAAGCGGAAGGCCCGGCCTGGTGAGGCCGGGCCCGTAGGGCGTGTCTGGACGTTCGGCGCGCGCCCTCGATCGTGAGTCAGGCCGCCGCCGAGTACGGCGTGCCGTCGTCGGCGTCGCAGTCGGTTTCGGGGTCAACCCAGGCGTCGACGTCCGTCGCGGGCTCGCTGCCGTTCGTCTCGGCCTCATCGAACGACCGGCTGTCGACGTCCGCGCCGCCGACCGACGAGTCGAGCTCCGGCTCCCCATCGACGGGGGCGTCACCGCGGTACGGCAGACCGTCGATGATCGCCTGCTCGATCGGGGTGGGCGGGTAGCCGAGTTCGGCCAGCAGGGACAGGTACCTCTGGGCGTCGGCGCGGCCGACCGGGCCGGATCGGTCCTGCCGCCAGGTGTATCTGGCTGTGTCCGGGACGGTCAGCTGGTGCTCGTAAGCCACGGCGATCGGTGCCAGGGCCAGCAGCGGCAGCCGTCCCGGCCGGACGGTGGCGGCACTCTCCACGCGGAAGTTTCCGGTGAGGGTGGCCCACAGCGGGCTGTGCCGGGCAGCGGTGAGCTTGTCACGCAGCGGATTGGGCATCTCCACCAGCTGCCGGGCGACCCAGGCCAGGACCGGCCTGGGTGCGGTGGTGCGGGCCAGCAGGGCGGCTACCCATTCCTGGCGTACGACGGCACTGGCCTTCCACGCCCGGTTGCCCTCGATGACGAGCCTGCGCTCAAGGTCATCGGCCTTGGCCGGTTCGGCCGTGCCAGTCACCACGGGAGATGCCGGTACGGCGTGGCCGTGCTGATCCGGGGTGGTGCAGTAGGCCACCGGAGTGGTCTTGTCGAACGAACGGAAGTACACCCCGTGCCCACCGCAGGTGGCGTGCGTCTCGGGGTCGAAGCCGTCGACGGCGTCGGTCAGGCGGGCGAGCGTGAGCGCGCCCGGCGGAAGCTGCTCGGTGACGGTAATGCCCGACTGTTCCAGCTCGGCCCGCAGCCGAGCGTGCTCGGCGGCCTCAGCCCGTTCGGTGCGGACGCGCTCGACCACGTAGCGGACCTTGCCTCCCCAGCGGAGCCGCTCGTGGATCTCCGCGAGGCCCTCTTCGTCGCCGTCGAACTCGGCCAGCAGCGCCAGGTCCTCCAGCGTCCACTCATAGTCCATCTGGCGGGCGGCCTGCCGAGCCTGTGCCGAAAGGCCACCGACAGTGAGAGCCTCGCTGATCTGCCGGCGGTTGCGGCCGGTGGCTCGCTGGAGGCGGGTACGGCTCGCGCCGGCCTGGTGCGCCTCGAACAGCGCCTGGGCCTGCTCGAAGGCGGTCAGCCCGCGCCGGTAGTCGTCGTCGTTCTCCACCACCATGTCGATGAACTGGCCGGCACGGTCGCCGGCCTTGGCCAGGTCGATCAGGCACAGCAGGCCGGGCAGTTCCGTGCTGCGGGCGGCTGCCAGGCGCCGGTTGCCCTTGGTCACCCAGAACCGGTAGCTCTCCTCCCCGTCGGCCCGCTCGTGGTCGGCGGGGATCGGGATGACGTGCACCGGCACCTGCTGCTCGGCGGCAAGCGACTGGCAGAAGGCCTCCGTCAGCGCGAAATCGGCCCGGACGTTGTCCGGGTGGTGGTCGAGAAGGGCGAGTGGGATCCGGACCAGGCGCAGACCCTCGGCCTCACCCAGGTCGGTCTCCCCCTCGGGGACGGTTGTCGTGGACACTGCGGACTCCTTTCGAAATGGCGGTACAGGACAAAAAGGGCAGGCAGAGCTGTACAACACGGCCTGCCAGCGGCGGGAGGAGCGTTTGCGAACGCGGAGCCGTACGAGCGGCCCGGTGGCGCGGGCCGCCCGCAGGAGGAGGTCAGCCGGCGAAGGAGGCAGCGGGCTCCTCGGCGGCGACCGCGGAGGCGCCCTGGGCCAGACGGCGCGGCGAGGCGTCGACCGGCCAGTCGGCGGTGCCCTCGTGGACCGGGCTGTAGCGGGAGGCCAGCCCGAGATTGGCGGCGATCACCTTGACCGTGGCCCGTACGGTCGGCTTGCCGGCGCGGTCCCGGGTCTCATACGTGCGCGGGATCAGGTCACAGCCCTGGGCCATGATGAGCTGGCCCTTGCGGTACGACTCCTGCGCGCGGATCGCCGCGACACCGTAGACGACGACCTCCACCCGGCGCGTGGGGATGTAGGTCGAGCCGTCCCGGCGCGGCGTGGGAGGCCCGTTGACCTCCAGCACCGCCGACCACATGGCCGGCGCCTCGTGATCGGACGGGAAGAATCGCGGGTCGTAGGCGATCCTGCCGGTAAGGCTGATGTGGATGTCGAGCACGGGTCCCCTCCCCCTCGCCGTGGCACTGCCGCCACACGGGTTTCTTGCGTCCTTGACCGGAGGGGGAGCTGTTTCGGCGGCTGCCCCGTCCCGGCGAAAAGGCAGACGGAGCGACGGTGTGACCGGACCCGCAACCCGGGTGCTGGTGGCCGTTGAAGATGTTTTGCGCAGCAAAAGATCTTCAACGGCCACCACTCGCCCACCGCAGCCCGCAGCCGAGCGCGGGCGAGAACCCGGGTTGCGGGGACGGGCTAAGCCGGCGCATAGTCGGCCGCCGGGATGGGGTGCCGCCTGCGGCCACCCGGCCGGGATGCGAAGGCCCCGATCCCCGGCCACGCCGAGAACGGGGGGAGCCGTACCGACCTGTCAGTACCGGTGAGACCGCCGCCCATCGGTGCGCCGTGCCTGCGCGTTCGCCGGTTCCGGGCCGGGCTGACATGTCGCCCTCGTCCACGCCTCCGGCGGTCTTCCCGGCCCCCGCGTGGATCTTCGCCGAAGATGTCGTCTCGGCTCTGTACTCTCTATAGGCGGGGAAGGGAGCAGGCCATGACCGCGCAGCCGTACGACTTCGTGCCGGGCGAGACGCCGTTGCCGGAGAAGAACCTGCGAGCCATACGTGGCGCCCTGGTCATCCCGGAAGACCGCGAGGCCTTCGATGCCGGGCTGAAGGCGGTGCTCGACGAAGTGCGGGTCAGCCTCGAACTCGGAGCACTGAACGCGTTCGTGCACCGGTGGTGGATCTCCGCCTGCGACTCCGTACGGGACCCCGAAGGCCGGCGGCAGATGCACGACCGGGCCGAGCAGGTGCTGTCCGGAGGACCCCGTCCCGAGGGCAGGCCGTGGCGCGAGATCCTTGCCGCTCGCGGAATCAACGCTTAGGTGTACCAGCTCATCGTCGATCCGGTCGCCGAAGAGCAGATCGCCGCGCTACCGGACGAGGCGCTGCGCCCGCTCGCGGAGTTGTTCACTCTGCTGGAGACCGCTCCGTGGAGCGGGGAACCGTACAACCGGGCGAAGCCGAGATCGAACATGCTCACCCACACTTTCGGCGAACGCGGCCTCGCCACCTACGTCGTCCTCGAAGAACAGCGTGAGACCCTCCTCGTCCGCCTCGAATGGCCCTGACCGGCAAGACAGAGCCGACCATGCCCACGCATCCTCATCGGGCCGAGGCACGGGCGAACGCCTGAGGAGATCCGCATGCCGCTCCACGACGACCGCACCTCGCGTCATCCGTGCCGCCCTCCCCGCCGAAGATCGGGATGCCTTCGACCGGCGGACCTCTTCCCGGTTCCCCCCTGCTCCGACAGGACGTCCGGTGTTCCCGTACGACCTCCTCGAATGTCGTCGGCTTATGAACCTCATTTGCCTGTTCAGCCCGGAGGTGATCATCCCGTCACCTCCGACGTGTACGAATCCGCCCCGGAAAAACTCACTTTCAGGTGGTGATCTCCGCTATATCGTTCGTGTGTGGAAGATCTCATCATCAGGACCTCCGAGGAGACCCCCGCCTTTAGGCGGGGGAGGAATCGGACCCCTGCGGAGCAGGGCAGGGATAGGCGGTTCGCTGCCAGGCGAACCGCCGTCTCGAACACCTGCATGATGCTTAGCTGATCGTACGGTAAAATGTGAGGCATGGCGCAGCTTGTGAAGCGGGCGTACAAGTACCGCTTCTACCCGACCCCCGAGCAGGCCGAGGAGCTTGCCCGGACGTTCGGGTGCGTGCGCCTGGTCTACAACAAGGCTCTTGAGGAGCGGACCCGCGCCTACACCCAAGAGGGCCGCCGGGTCTCCTACGTGGAGACCTCGGCGATGCTCACCGCCTGGAAGCGCACCGAGGAACCGGCGTTCCTCAACGAGGTGTCCAGCGTGCCGCTCCAGCAGGCGCTTCGGCACCTGCAAGCGGCGTTCGCGAACTTCTTCGCCAAGCGAGCCAAGTACCCAGCGTTCAAGTCCCGTAAGCGCTCGCGTGCGTCGGCGGAGTACACCCGCTCCGCGTTCCGCTGGAAGGACGGGCGGCTGTTCCTGGCGAAGATGGACGGCCCGCTGAACATCGTGTGGTCGCGCCGGCTTCCGGAGGGGGCGGAGCCGTCCACGGTCACCGTGAGCAGGGACGCGGACGGGCGGTGGTTCGTGTCGATTCTGGTCGAGGAGAAGATCCGCCCACTCGACCCGAGTGGGAACCGGGTTGGGGTGGACGCCGGGGTCACCGCCCTGGTCACGCTCTCCACCGGGGAGAAGGTCACCAACCCCCGGCATGAGCGGCGTGACCGGCGCAAGCTCGCCAAGGCGCAGCGTGCCCTGGCCCGCAAGCAGAAGGGCTCGAAAAACCGCGAGAAGGCCCGATTGAAGGTCGCCCGCGTGTACGCGCGGATCACCGACCGACGGCGCGACTTCCTGCACAAGGTCACCACACGGCTTGTTCGCGAGAACCAAGTGATCGCCGTGGAAGACCTGACCGTCCGCACCATGGTCCGCAACCACAGCCTGGCCCGCGCCATCTCCGATGCGTCCTGGCGGGAACTCCGCTCGATGCTGGAGTACAAGTGCGCCTGGTACGGACGCACGCTGGTGACCGTGGACCGGTGGTTCCCCAGCAGCAAGCTGTGCTCGGCGTGCGGCACCCTGCAAGAGGCGATGCCGCTGAACGTCCGGTCGTGGGAGTGCGCCTGCGGGGCGGTCCACGACCGGGACGTCAACGCCGCACGTAACATCCTCGCCGCCGGGCCGGCGGAGAGGTAAAACGCCTGTGGAGCTGGTGTAAGACCTCAACGAGAGTCCTCTCGGACGAGGCGACCGGCGGTGAAGCAGGAAGATCCGACCGGCGACGGTCGGAATCCCCTCCCTTCAGAGAGGGGAGGAAGTCAATGCCCGGCGTCTGCGCGTTTCCCATTGACAATGCGGGAGACGCAGCCGGTGGTGCCGCCGGCGGAGCAGCCGTGCCCTGGCCCGCGGTTGTCACAGTCGCAGTGGGAGTCGTGCTTATTTCCGCATGGAGGGTTTACCGGCGCCGCGCGAGGTGAGCGTCATGATCACCGCCTGGGCCCAGGGGATCGGACCGCCGTACGACATCCGGATCTGCTCCGGCAGCGTCCCGGGCTCAAGAGCCATTCGGGCGGGGCGGGACAGGTTGGGGGAGGGTCAGCCGATCGGTGGCGGCCTTGCGGGCGCGTTCCTGCCGCCGGTCGTACCGTGCGGTGGTCGCGGGGGACGCGTGCCCGACCAGGGACTGGGCGGTGGCCAGATCCACCCCCGCGTCGAGGAGCTCGCCGACGTAGGTGCGGCGGAAGTCGTGCGGGGTCCGGCGGGCGGTGCCGGCCTCCTGGAAACGGGCGTCGAGGATGGTACCGAGCGCCCGCGGGGTCATGTGCTTGGGCCTGCCGTGCGAGTCGACACGGATGCGGCCGCCTTTATACAGGGACGGGAACAGAGCGCCGGGGGTTCGGCCGCGTACGGCGATCCACCGTTCGAGCCGGCCGACGGCGTCGGGGATGAGATACACCCTGCGCTCCTTATCGCCTTTGCCCCGAACTTTCAGCGACCGGTCACCCGGCCGGTAGTCGGCGATGGTGAAGGCGGCGAGTTCGGAGCGGCGGCATCCGGTGGAGTACAGGGTCGCGATGATCGCGCCGTCGCGGGCGCCGATGAGAAGCCCGGCATCGGTACCGTCGACGGCCTCAGCGTCGCACACGCCGAGGAGGGCTCCGACGACTTCCGGGGGGACGTCGTTCCCGGCCGGTTCACGGGTGCCGGCGACGGATTCGACGTCGGCGGCCCGGTGGTAGGTCTCGGAGTCCATCAGGCCCAGCCGCCACGCCTCTTTGAGGACGCGCCGGAGCGCGTTGAGATGCTTGTTGATGTGCGCGGGGGACCACCCCTGCTGCAGGAGCATCGCGCGGATGTGCGTGGTGTGGGCGTAGGTGAGCCGGGACCAGTCCAGTTCCACGCCGAACTCGTTTCGCTGTACGGGCGTGAGCCGCTGCCACTGCTCGTCGTCGAGACCGGCCAGGAGGCGGGCGATCCGGTTCAGACAGCCGCGCATGGTCCGTCTGGACTCCTCGCTTTTGAGGTTGTCCAGGTAGACGTGGAACGGGGACCGGACGGGAGCGGCCGGTATGGCGGGCTGCCAATCGTCGGCAGCGTGGAGGACGTCGGGCAGGCCGCTCACAGCGCGACCGCCCGTGTCGGGTCGATCCGCCCGTAGGCGTGGATGCCATCCGGGCCGTACGGCCGGCGGGGCCCGCCTCCACTCTCGAGGAGGTGCGCTCCCGAACCGGAGAGGATGTCGTCCCGCGACTCGTCTGCCGAGCCCTCGTGGGAACTCTGACCCATACGGCTCTCCTGGGTTGCCGGCGATCGCGGGGCGGGGTTGGCCGGTCGGACAGAGGTGCGACAGGGCGACGACCGGAGACCGGACCGGGACCTAGATCATACTCCGATTAGTTCCGGGAAGTACCCTTCCGTGAAGTGATCGCTGAGGGGGCTTGGCCACGGCAGCGACGCGAGGAAGGGGGCGAGCTTCCCCTTCGCGCCGTAGTTGTCGAACGGGGACCGCAGCGCCACACAACCTTCCCTTCTGGTGAGGGCATGGGTGATCTGGTGGCCAGGGTGTGGGCCGGACTCGACAGGGACGAATCGTACGCCGGGCAAACCGAAAGGTAGAAGGAGTACGTCCGCGGCGACCTGAGCGATCTGGAGCGGGTGCTGGCCGACGTCGCGGCTAAGCGGCGGCTCATGGACGCCAAAAGCGAGTGATCCTTCGGTTTGGGGCCCCTGTCCGCCGTGCCGACCTCTTCGCCGGAGCCACCTGCAGCAAGTTCGGGAGTGGATCACCCGGGAGCGCCAGGCGCTCGACACCTGCACGGCCGACCAGGAGAAGTTGCCATGGCGCTGACCACCCTGGTCGCACTCGTTCTGGCTGTACCTCGGTGCAACAACCGCGGTCGTGATCAACTTCGCTGGGGCCCGACCGAGCCCAGCGCATCCCCTATGTGGAGATGATGCTGTGGTGCGGAGCCGGTCCGGCAAGCTGACGGCGGTGGCGTGCTGGGACGAAGCGTCCCCACTGGTCGAAGGGCCAGCGCGAGCCGAGGCCGAGCGCGCCGTTCATAAGCGGCGGCGAACCGGAACAGCAGCTGGGCGCCGGCGTCGTCCAGCAGGGTGAATCCAACTTCGTCAATCGTGACCAGGTCAGCGCAAAGAACGTCCATACCTATTACTCGTAAGCCCAACCCACGCGAGGCAGCGGGTCTCGAATAATATAACAGGGACGGATTTCGTCTAACCAGACATTCGACAGGGTAACACCAGTTGATAGGTCTACAATGGCCAACAGGTCCGCAAAGCTCGGATGCCTATTCTCCGTATGGCACAGCTCCACCACCCCGGCAATCGCCTCTGCCGCCCGCTGAAGAGCACCCACAGGGGGGGGAGTAGAAAACTGAACATCTGACCATTTATAAGCTATAGCCCCTCCCTCCGAATATGTAAACCGACTGTGGTACCCGGAATTCCAGGAAGCATTCCAAACGCTACCTTCCTCGCTCAATGTTCGGAGGGCCCGGCTTTCACTCACGCAGCTCTCTTCTACTTCCAAGAGGAAGAAACCGTACGCGAGCCTCTCATAGAACACCACCACGCCCGGTGTGCACAATGGCTCTTCGACCACAGACATTGCAGAACGCTCAATCTGCCCGGATCGTGACAATGCTCGCGTAACCTGCTCCTCGATATCTATTGATGTATTTTCTCCATAGAGGCAAACGGTCCACCCCAGACTGCCGTAGGCGAGCCACTCATGCTCATTCAGGAACTGCTTGTAGCGTCGAACCACATCCTCGATCATGCCGCACTCCAGTCTATTGACTTCACAGAGGGGCGGAGTCGACCATGAAGGCCGGCCGACTCCGCCCCTTACCAGCGACTCTACTGGGGGTTCACAGGAATCCCACAGAGCTCCTCTTTCGAGATCGGATCGTTGTACTTCGTGTCAAATCGACTCATGAAGGGGTCGGCAATGAGTACTCGATCCAGATCGTAGAAACGCCCCAGATAAAGTCCCGCATCTCCATTGTGTTGTGCACGAATCGGGCAGAGCGAGAAATCTCTACGGCCAGGCGCCAATGTGCGTTCCATTGTCGAAGCGAAGGGGATCTCGTCGCACTGTTTCCAGTTATTCGGGTCCGGATCGGTGCCGTTCACGTATCCCGGCCACATTCGGTTACACCGAGTATTCGTATCGCTTTGATTAAGGTCCCTTTGGGCTTGTGTCTCCCGGTGAAGGTAGGAAACTCCGTTTCCGATGTCGCATCCGAAGATGTTCTTGTCGGAGGACTTTACGGGATAGGTTTCCTCGTCGGGGTTGGTGCAGGCGTTCCAGTAGTGCTGGTATGCCTGCTTCATCTGCCAGACGCGGGCTCCATCCTTGGAAGTGGCAGTATACGTCCACTTGATCGCAGGCTTGGTCTTATAGAAGACACATCCACCGGTGCGGTAGGCGATGTACCATGCCGAGTCGCATCGGACGACGTTGCCGACGACCGTCGATATGTGGGGTGTGACATACCGGTAGCGGGCGTTCGGCCAGTCAGGGATGGTAACGGAGGGGCGAATCGTGGTGATACTGACGCGCTCGTCGTTACGAACCGTTGTTGGGGTTACCCATTCATTCTTCCGGTAAACGGGGGCCTTGCTCGGATCGCACCTGAAGCGGAATGTTGCACGACCGTTTATTTTCCAATTAGTGATCAGGTCGCTGCGCGAGTTGGACATGGTCTGCCCCCCTCTGGAGGTAACCACATTGCAGCTCTTTTTGTTGCCGATATCCACCGTCAGTACCATGCGCTTCCCCAAGGGGGTGGAGCCATACGGCACAACATCGTATACGTATGCCTCTACAATAATGTCTCGAGCCGTATCGCCCTTTGCCTTGTCGACGCCTCCTGCCCCATTGAAGGTGTATCCGATGAGCATTACATGGGCGTTTACGGTGTCCCTCTCTGGAATACAAGGAGTGGTGTTCCCTAAGCATCTTCCTGTGTAGTAGACAGCTTCAACTCTGCCCATCTGGCACCAGCTGTAATGGTTCATTACCCAGCCCTGCGGGCGACCGCTCAGGGTACGGCGCTCATCGCACTTCGACGGCGTGAGCCGCTCGAAAGCGTTGGCTGCCTTGGGCGGCACACTATCCGCAGGCGGGATAGCCATTACGGCAGTCGTCTTGGCGGCAGCACCGACGGGGGCGACCGCAGAGGCCATATCGGATTGGATCTCGGCAGTCGACTGAGCACGGTTGTAGATACGCACCTCGTCGATCACACCTCTGAAGTACTCACCCCACAGCGTGTTTCCTCCGAGCCGCAGCGCACCGCCATCGTCCACCAAGCCACCGGTCACAGCCGACTGGCGCACCTGGTTGCCGTTGACGTACAACCGCGCCACCGACCCGTCATACGTGACGGCAATGTGGCTCCAGCTGTTCATCGGCAAAGCCGAAACGCCATCGACAATGTTATGACTGGAAGCATCCGACTTGAGGAACCACGCGGATGGAACCGCGCCGTTCGACCCATACAGGCCATACGCGGAACCACTCGCATGAGACTTCATCAGCACCGTGCGCCAGCCACTGTTGGACGCCGGCTTGACCCACGCAGACAGCGTCATACCGGTCGTCAGCCGTAGCGAGGCACTGTGCGGGATCGTCACCCAGCTTCCGCTAGATCCACTGAACGACAGGGCATTGCCGAACTTACCGCTCACCCACGTCACCGCGGTGCCCGTGCCCGTATTGCCGCTCCCAGACGAGTCGCTGACCGTCGAACCCGATCCCTCTTCCATGCCATACGCGGCAACAAGGCCCTGGGTAGGGGATGGTGTGGGACCTGCGGTCGCGACCGCGCGCCCCATGTCGGATTGGATCTCGGCAGTCGACTGAGCACGGTTGTAGATACGCACCTCGTCGATCACACCTCTGAAGTACTCACCCCACAGCGTGTTTCCTCCGAGCCGCAGCGCACCGCCATCGTCCACCAAGCCACCGGTCACAGCCGACTGGCGCACCTGGTTGCCGTTGACGTACAACCGCGCCACCGACCCGTCATACGTGACGGCAATGTGGCTCCAGCTGTTCATCGGCAAAGCCGAAACGCCATCGACAATGTTATGACTGGAAGCATCCGACTTGAGGAACCACGCGGATGGAACCGCGCCGTTCGACCCATACAGGCCATACGCGGAACCACTCGCATGAGACTTCATCAGCACCGTGCGCCAGCCACTGTTGGACGCCGGCTTGACCCACGCAGACAGCGTCATACCGGTCGTCAGCCGTAGCGAGGCACTGTGCGGGATCGTCACCCAGCTTCCGCTAGATCCACTGAACGACAGGGCATTGCCGAACTTACCGCTCACCCACGTCACCGCGGTGCCCGTGCCCGTATTGCCGCTCCCAGACGAGTCGCTGACCGTCGAACCCGATCCCTCTTCCATGCCATACGCGGCAACAAGGCCTTCGCTCGGCGGAGTGCCGATTGTGAATGACCACGTGAATGGTGCCATGGTGTTGCCCGCAGCGTCGGTCGCTCCCGTGACTTCGACCGTGTATTCACCCTGTGGCAGAGGTTTCGTCGTTGGGGTGAAGATCCACCCGGCAGGAGTCACACTGGCCGTAACACTCCCGGGCAAAGGATTTCCGGTACCCTCCTTGAGGGCGATCTGCGTCCCGCTGACCTCCTCATCAAAACTCAAGTATATCTCTGAGACATCGGCGACAACCGCATTCGCCGCAGGATCCGTGTTCGCCACAGATGGGGGTGTCGTGTCTGCGGGAGGATTCTCGATCTCCGGATCCGGCTCTATAGCCTCTTCGGGGGAAACTTCGACAATATCGCTGGACGCCTCCTTTTCGGCCGCCGCTTGCTCGTCGGTGATGTCGGTGGCCGTAGGCAGGGATGCCTCGGCGCGCCCCAGCTCGGGATTGGCGTCGATCGCTTCGGCGACCGCCCTGCTAGTGATGCCAGCCTCATCAGGAGCAAACCATCCGACTACCCCTAGCGGCCGAGCAGCCGGCTGATATTCGACCATCAGAGTGGGAGGGTGACGGTAGCCGGGGTACGGCTGGCCGCTGTATTCGCTGGAGTAGTACTGGCGCCAATTGATCGCCGCGGTTTCGCTGTCGGCTCGCAGCACCATCCCTTCGTTGGGTACGCCCTGTTCGATCCAGGCGCGGGCCATGGTTTTGACCTGATGCCACAGGGCTTCGTCCTTCGCGCACCAGATGCCGCTGGCGTCGTAGTTGTAGCCGGCCTGGTTGAGTCCTTCGGTGCCGCTGGCTCTGGTCGGCTGGTGGTTCCAGTCCAGAGTCCCGGTGTCCCAGTAGGAGGTGACCCGCTGGGCGACGATGCCCGACCCCAGGGTTTCACCGCACAGGGCCCCGTTGGGGCCGCCGGACTTGTAGTTCCAGATGATCAGGTCGGCATCGACGACGGTGGCGCCCTCCAGTTCCGGGGCGTCGAGGTCGTACCACAGGTACACGCGGGCGATGTCCGCGCTGGTGGAGGTGGTGCCTGCGCGTAGCCATCCGTCCGCGGCGTGGTTGCTGTAGGGGTCGTTCTTGTTGACCCAGGCGTCGTCGGGTCGTCCGCCACCGAACCATTCGGAGGCGGCGGCGATCGTCACCGGGTAGGTCACCGCCGGGTCGGCCAGGAACTTCTCATCCGGGGTGAACACCAGCTCCGACGTCGTGCCGGAGGTCTCCACGTGCGCGTCGACCCGGGAGGTCTTGCCTTGATCGGGGCCGGCTTCCACCTTGGCGTCTATCGCCGTGAGCACGATCGGAGCCGCCACCGCCTTGCCTTCGGCACCCTTCAGCTGCGGCAACCCCTGGGGGGTCTTACCGAATTTGGTGCCCTTGGGCAGGGTGAGCGGCAGGCGTACGGTCACCGGGCCGGTCGGCTTGTGCCGGAAGACCACCTGGGAGACGAAGCCGTCGGCCTGGGCAATCACCACGAGGTCCGCCCCCGGTGCCACGGCGTCGGGGTAGGTGATCGTGTTGCCGGAGATTTTCGGTTCCGGCAGCGCCTGGGTCACCTCCAGGCCGCTCGTGCCCTGCTCCCCCTTCGCCGACACCAGGTGCTTGGTTCCGCGCCCGCCGAAGGTCAGCGGTGATTTGACCCGGGCGGCCTGCAACTTGCCGTCGCGGGTCACGATGCGGGTGTCGATGGGTTCCCATGCGCCGCTGGCGGGGTTCTTGAGTTGTACGGGCCGGGTGTGCAGCTCGGCGCGCAGATGCTTGCCGTCGGGGTTCGCCCAGACCTTCATCCTCTCGGTGGACCGGGCGGGGACCTCCACGGGCTTACCGGACTTGGCCGCCTTCTCCCAGGCGGTTTTGAGGTCTGGGTCCGATGTGGCATCGGGTTGTGTTGCCGGTGCGGCGGAGGAGGGGGTCGGGGGTGGTGTGGGGGCCTGTGCGGTCGCGGGCGCGCTCATGAGCGAGAGCGGCAGCATCAGTGCCGTGATCAGGGCAGCACGTTTGCGCGTCCGGATGGATAAGCCGGACGCTGATCGGCGTGTGTTCACTCACAGCCTTTCGAACAGATGCGAACAAAACCGGAGTGATCATGACATAAGGCGGCAATAAAAGTAAAGATCAGTTTTAGTAACGGGAAAGCCCTGCTCCGTCACGACGGCCGAAGGTCGCGATCTTTGAGAAGCGGGCGGCTGGGAAGGGTGGAGACGAGCACCGCAGTCCACACGTACTGCAGCATTTCCTGTCTCGGGCCCGCTGGGATGACAACGCCATCGCTAACCGTTGGGCCTACTGGGCCATCGAGCGGCTCGGCGGCACCGACACGGCGCTGATCACTGACGAGACCGGCGATGCGAAGTCCTTCACCGATACCGTCGGGGCCGCCCGCCAGTACTCCGGCACCCTGGGCGGGATCGGATTATGCCGGGTGGCCGTGCACCTGTCGTTCACCACGCCGATCGGCCACACGCTGATCGATCGCCGTTGTTCCCGTCGGGTGTGTGGGCGGCCGATGAGGAACGCCGTGAGCTGGCCGAGGTTCTTGAGAAGGTAATTCCGGCAAGCCACAACTCGCGCTCGGCATGCTCGCCGACCTGCACGAGCGTGGCGTCGCCGGTTCCTGGGTTGGCGATGGATTGAGGTCACGGGTCGCGCCACCTGCACCGCACACAGGTGGACCAACGGATGCTTTAGGCGGGGCGGCGGACGGTGGTGAGCTGGCGGTAGAGGGCGGTGGTTTCGGGGTGGGGGTCACCGTCGGCGCTGACCTCGCCGACCGCTTTCAGGCAGGCCTTCCATGCCTCGTGAACGCGGCTCATGTTCCCGGCCTCGTACTCGGCGCGCATCAGCGCCCGCCACAGCTGCTCGGCGTACTGGTCGGAGGCGAGCCCCAGGCGGGCGGCGCGTGCGGAGCGGTCGGGGCGGCCGGCGTCCAGTTCGAGCTCGGCGAGCAGGTCGGCGGCGTCGACGATCTCGGCCCGGATGTTCTCGATCAGCGGGGTCTCCAGCCACCAGTGGTAGCACCCGTCCAGCACCGGCCCGCGCACCAGGGCGAGCGCCTCCCACAGGTCGTCCGTCGAGTTGCGCTTGGCACCACGGTCGGCGAGCTCCTGGAAGCGGGTCCAGTCCAGGGTGATGCCGTGGGCTCGGTAGACGTAGGCGGAGTCGCACAGGATTCGGGACTGCCCGTCGGGTGCCTTACCCAGCTTGCCCCTCGTACGGGTGATGAGCTGGCGCATCTGGTCCGACGGCTTGGGAGTGTCAGGATCGGGGCCCATCATGGCGGCGAGCTGGACGTTGCGCAGCCCGATCGGCCCGGCCAGAGCCAGGGCGAGCACGAGTTCGGCCATCTTCGGCTGCAGGTCGGCGGCCGTACCGGTGATCTCCAGCGGCCCGAGGATGGACACCTGCACGACGTCCAGCGCCTGGTCGGGCGCAGCCGCCGGTTCGGCCGGCCCCTCCTGCTCGGCCTCTCCCCCGGGTGCCGACGCCGCGCCTTCCTGCTGGTAAGCGACCGCGTCTGCCGCCGTCGCGTCGTTTGTCAACGGCAGCAGGTTCTCACGGGCATAGGCGTCGTACGGAGGGGCGTCGGCGGCCACATCACCCGTGTCGCCGGCGACGGTGAACAGCTCCCCCAGCCGCTCATAGGACTCGATCGACAGCAGATGCGGCCGTACGGCAAGGCCGAGCGGGGCGACCTCCAGCAGCGGGCCGTCGTCATCCTGCGACAGCGCGAACCGGCTCGGCGCGGATGGAGCATCGCCGGGGACGAGGGCGGCCAGGCCGCCCGGCAGGGCAGTGACCGTGTCGATCAGCCGGGCCATTTGATCGGCCGGGGGCGCGTCCCTGCTGATCAGAACGGTCAGCGCCCAGTCGCCGTCAGGGTCGTGGAGTCGGCGGCCGGCCACGTCTCCCGGGCCTTCGGTCTGTGCCAGCCGTCCACGGAGTTCCCGTGCCCGGTCGGCCAGCAGCGCTACCGCTTCGGCCAGATCGGCGCAGGCGCGGACGCGTCCTCCGGCCGCCTCCAGTTCCGGAAACCCGACGGCCAGCACGTCGAACCACGGCCCGTCTGCGGTAACGAGTTCGGTGGCCGCGGTCACGATCAGGCGGTCGGCCAGCTGGTCGGGGCCGGACACGACGGCGACCTGAAGGTGCTCGAGGTTGACCAGCAGGGCCTGGCCCTCGGGCAGGTGTCCCGCGGTGAGCAGCGCTGGGAGCACCTCAGTGGCAGCATCTGGTCTGTCGGCTCTCCCGATGTCGAGTCGCCAGGTCGCTTTCGTACGGCCCTGGGTGAAGGGGGCGGGAGCCGTACCCGAAGGACCGGCCAGCAGGACCTCGACGGTCTCGGTCGAGACCCGTGTTCCGAGCACGGGCGGGATGTCGCGCCTGACGGCGGCCACGGCGCCACCGAGGCAGGCCAGCGCCTCACGTGCGCGCGTTCGTGCCTCCGGTACGGCCAGCCGGCGCAGCTCCTGCTCGGCACGCAACGTGCCGGGATCGGCGGGCAGCGCGATGCGGCGGCCTCGGCGGCGGGATTGCCGCTGCGCGTGCCGGAGCCTGGCCAGGGTGAACAGCGAGCCGACCGCCACTCCCCCGGCGAAGGCGGCGGCCACCGGCATCGCGGCATCGCCGTTCCGTTCGGCTCCGCCGTCGGTGAGCAGGACCGTGGTCGGTTCGGGCTGTGCCCGTACGGCTTGGCCCTGGTGAGCGCTCGGGTTCCCAGCCTTCAGGTTCTCGGTGGATGGGCGTGCATCCTGTACGGCTTCCGCCCGCTCCCCCGGGGGTTTCGTCAACTCCGGGCTCGCCGGCTGAGGTGTCGTCGAAGGCGTGGGAGTCGCCCCATCGTGCGGTCGGGAGAACTCGGAGGCACCGCTGGAGTGGCCTGGGTGCCTGTCCGGCCTGGGGAGCTCCATCTTGTCGAGGTGCTTGGCCGTGGTCGGCATGCGCAGCACCCAGCCGGGGTGGATGAGGTCGGGCTGGGTGAACCGGGCTCCGTCCGTCATGACGCGGCCCTGATTGAGCTGGACGATCTCGGTATAGCGTTCGCCGTCGCCGAGATGCCGTTCGGCGATCGTCCAGAGGCAGTCACCGCGGCGCACCTGATAGACGGCGTGCGTGAGCCGTACCAGCCGGGCTCCCGCCTGATCGGAAGAAGAAGAGAGTCCAACGTCGTGGTGGACGGCGCCCGTGAGCCGTACGGGCTCATATCCGGTGTCCGGAACGGTGGCAGCCTGCTCGACGGTGGTGTCGGCCAGCGCTACGGAGGCCGTGGTCACCATCGCGGCGGGCGGTACGGCGGCCATGACGAACGCGGCAGGAGAGCCGGCGGCCAGTGCGACCGAGGAGATGAGCTGGGCCGACAGCCACTGGGCCGGGCCGAGTCCGGGCAGGCGCGGAGTGACGCGACCGCCGAGCCGATAGCCGACGTCGACGGCGGTGGCGATGACGAAGGCCGCCCACGCCATCCAGCTGGCGACCTTCACCACGCCCAGGAAGAGGGTGCCGTCGTCGCGGTGGGTCAGTGCGTGGCCGATCTCCTCCAGGCTGGGAAGGTGCGCAGGCAGCAGGGGTCCGGCCAGCGCCCGCAGGGCCACTGGCACCCCAACGATCAACGCGATCAGGACGGCGGCGGCGAGCAGTGCCCGCAGGCCATCGAGCAGGCGGAACCTCATCGGAGCTCTCCTTCCACGCCTGGGACGAGACGGGCGGTTGCCGTACCGGTCACCGCGATGTCGTTGACGCCGATCAGGGCCAGGAAAAGGGTGGGCTTGGTGACCCGTACGCGGACCCGGATAGCTTGGGTCCCGACCGGCGACGCGCTGCCGGGATATCCCGTGGAGGCGAGATAAGAACGTACGGCTCGAAGCGCGGCGGTCTGGTCGACTACGTAGCGGCCGTCGGTGTAGGCGGTGCGCCGGTCGACGTATCCGGCTCCGGCCCGGGCCGCCTCCTCCGCGATGTTGAAGGCCTCCCGCCCGGCGCGCAGCTTTGCCGTGCCGTCCCAGACGAAGGCGGCGAGCAGCAGCATCAGCGGGCCCACCACCGCGGCGGTGAACGCCGTGACCGATCCCCGATCACTCCTCATGCTCACGCTCCGCGGAACGGGTCGATGGGCGAGGTGAACGACGCCCGGACCGCCCGACTACCGGGAAGCCCCGGAAGCAGATCCCCGAGCGGGACCACGCAGGACACCCTGGCGGTGACCTGGGCGGCGGTGCCGATGCGCCGAGAAAACCCGGAGGTGTCCACCGAGATGGACGGTCCGCAGCGAAGGCCTTCGCGGCGCAGTACGGCGGCCGCGCTGGCAGTGGCGGTCTGCCTGGCCTGGGCCGGGTCGCGGGCGATGGAGGCTTGCCGGGCGGCGTCGCGTGCGGCCGACTCGACGGCGCCGTAGGCGTTGGCCACTTTCCCGGCCAGCACGATCAGCGCGATGAAGGCCAGCAGCACGGGTGCGAGCACCACCAGCTCCAGCGTCGCGCTCCCCCGCTCACCCCGCCGCGTACGACATGAGGCGCTCATGGCCGGCTCGCGGGGACGAAGCGCTCGGCCGGGGCCCGGGCGGTCTCCGAGACGGTCCAGCCGGCGCCGGGCATGAACGTCGGGACCCGGCCGGAGACGACCACTTCGACAGTGCGGGCATCACCCCCGGCCCGGGCCGATGGCTGGATGAGGAAGGCGCCGCCGACTCGGGTGGCGAACCGCAGCGCCGCAGCCGTCCCCGACGATCGCGCCGCTCCGTGGGCGCGTGCCGCCCGGACTCCTTCCTGCGCCGCCGCCTGTGCGGTGGATCTGGCCTGGTAGACGAAGGTGGCCTGCACGGCGATCGCCAGGACCAGGAGCAGCACCGGGAAGAGGACGACCATCTCCAGCGTGGCCGCGCCGCGCTCCCCCGATGGCTCCCGCGACGCCGTACGGCTCCCGCGCGGCCGGGCACGCCCCTGCTGTGCCCGAGCCGTACGACGGCCGACGAAGACCTGAAGCGGGCGGGAGGGCCATGCCAACGCGGGAGCGCTCACGGGATCTTCCCGAGCCACTCGTCGACCTTGCTCTTCAGGACAGCGACGGCACCGATGGCGATGCCGATGATGAGGGCGGTGAGGACGACCCATTCCAGGGTGCTGGCGCCCCGGTCCTCGCGCAGTCGCTGCCCGAGGACCTTCACTCGCACAACCAGACAGTCGATCTGCGGGGGCAGGTGGTTTCCGGGAAGGCGCATCGGTGGCCTCTCCTTTCCTGTTCAGCTGGCGACCAGCCGATAGATCTGCGGGAAGGTCAACAGGAGCAGGAAGGCCGCGCCCAGCAACGCGATCGGGATGACCATCGTGGTCGTGCGGCCGTTGGCCTCGGCCTTGGCGGCGGCCAGGGCCTGCCCGCGCATCGAGGCGGCCTTGCTCATCAACGTCTCAAGGACGCGGGCGCCCTCCTGCCCGGCGAGCGCGGCGATGTCGGCCAGGTCGGTGAGCTCGGCGACGCCGACCTGCTCGCCCAGCCGGGCCAGCCCTTCCCAGGGTGGTCGCTGGTTGCGCCGGGCCTGCTCCAGCACGGCGGCGATGCGACCGAACGCCCAGCCGTCGCTGACGGAGGCGGCCTTCTCCAGGGCGTCCGCCGGTCCGGCCCCCGCGCTGCGCTCCAGCGCCACGAGGTCCAGGTAGCCGGTGATGGCATGCCGGAAGTCGGCGCGCCGTCGTGCGGCCTCGGCCCGGACGCTCAGGTCGGGGGCCAGGCCCAGGAGCAGTCCGCCCAGCAGGGAGGCCCCGGCGGGCAGCGCGATCCCGGGGTCACCGCCGGTGGCCGACAGCGCCGCGGAAACCACGGCCGGGAGCGTCAGGCCGAGTACGGCACAGCCGGTCCTGGTCGCGTGGAACCGTTCGACCGATCGCCCGAGCAGCGCCAGGTCGCGGCGCGGGCACGGTAACCCGCTGAGGCGGGCGGCCAGGACGCGGCCGATGCGCTCGGCCACGCCACCCGATGTGTCGGGTGGGACGTAGCCGTGCCGTAGCCGCGCCACCACCTCCTCCAAGCGGGGTGGCGCGGGCCGCAGCTCACCGACCAGCAGGAACAGCCCGAATCCGATCAGGGCCCCGGACACGACGAACAGCACGCTCACCGCGGCCTCCCGCTCTGTTCCCGGTGGAGGAACCTGCCCGCCGGGCGGGCGTTGCCGAGCCGGTACAGCCACCAGAAACCGATGGCGTAGCAGGCGACGACACCGGCGAGCGCCACCTGACCGGCCGTCGTGCTGAACGGCGCCACGTACTCCCGGTTCAGCGCGGCGAACACGCTGTAGCCGAGCAGGAACACCATGATCCAGCGGATGGTGGCGCGGTGCCGGGCGCGTTCCGCCTCGACCTCCCGGCGTGCGGCCACCTGCGCCGCGACCATGGCCGCGAGGTTGGTGAGCACCTGCCGTACGCCCACACCCCGCCGCACGGTGGCGCGGATGAGCGCGGCGGCGATCAGATCGGCGACCGGGTCGTCGAGGGCGTCGGCGAAGGCGCGCAGCGCCTGCTCGGTGTCGGCTCGCATGGCGAGCTTGCGGCCGAGGTCGCGTACCTCGGCGGCGATCGCCTCGGGCGGGTGCTCGACGCCGCGGGCCAGGGCGTCCTCCAGGCCGGATGCGGCGCTGAGCATGTCGGCCAGCCGTCGCGTCCACTGTTCGAGCCCTTCGAGGCGGGCGATGCGTGATTTGGCGCCGCGGCCTCCGACCAGGCGTGGTACGGCGAAGCAGGCGGCCGTGGCGGCGAGGCCGGCGATGGGCCAGCCGGTCAGCAGCAGCACGGCGGGGCCGAGCAAGACCGCCGCGCCGGTCTGTCTGCGCATCGCGGGGTGGCGTACGGCACCGGCGAGGGCCGCGATCCTGCCGTCCGGCCGGGGCGGGGCCGGGGTCTGGCCTCGTACGGCCGCCGCCAGGCAGACGATGCCCGTGGCGACGAGTCCGCCGGCCAGCGGCGCGAGCAGCGAGCCGGTCATGACGCCCTCCACAGCAGGGCGGGGTCGAAACCGGCGGCGACCAGTTCGTCGATGCACTGCGGCGAGGTCGCCGGGACGGCCCGGCCGTCCGATCCCGGACGGTAGATGTGGTTGCGGGAGGGCATCGGGGTGTCGGCGGGCGGCAGGACCTCCAGCACCTCGCTGACGTACCGCCGGTTGGTGCGCGCGTCCCGCCGCATATGGACGACGAAGTCGACCGCCATGCCGACCATGCCGTGGATGTCCTCAGAAGACAGGGCGAGCCCGCCCGAGCGGCACAGCATCAGCAGCCGGGGGAAGACCTCCTCGGCTGAGTTGGCGTGGATGGTGCACAGCGAGCCTTCCTGGCCCGAGTTCATGGCCTGCAGCATCGACCAGGCCTCGTCGGCCCGCACCTCGCCGACGATGATCCGTACCGGGTTCAGCCGGAGCGAGTGCTTGATCGCCGCGTCCAGGGTGATCTCGCCGTGGCCCTCGCTGTTGGCCTGCCGCGACTCGATGGCCACCACGTCCCGGTGCCGGTGCGGCAGCTGGTCCAGGTAGAGCTCGTACTCGCTCTCCAGCGTGGCGATCCGCTCGTCGGGGTCGATCTCGGCGGCCAGGGCCCGCAGCAGTGTGGTCTTGCCGGCGTTCACGCTCCCCGCGACCAGGATGTCCTTGCGCGCGCGTACGGCTGCCGCCAGGAACGCGGCCGCCCCGGCGTCCAGCGTGCCGAGCTCGACCAGGTCGGCCAGGGTGACGTCGACATGCCGGTGGCAGCGAATCGACACGTGCGGCCGGGGCGTGACGGCCATGACCGCCGCGAGCCGCACCCGCTCTTTCAGCGCGGCGTTGAGCAGCGGGGTCGCGGTGGAGAACTCCCGCGAGCTCTGGCCGCCGTGGATGCCCCACATGCGGATGCGCTGGACAAGTTCCTCGTCGCTGCCGGCGACCGCCGGTCCGCGCACCTTGCTCCCGTCGGCGTAGGTGATCCAGGTCTCCCGGCAGCCGTTGATGTCGATGTTCTGTACGGCCGGGTCGGCGATGAGCGGCTCAAGTGCGCCCAGGCCGTACCGCTCGTCCTCCACGGCCCGGACCAGCCGTGCGTGGGTCCAGGGCGAGACGACGATCCCTCCGGTCAACCGTTCGCGCGCCCACGCGGTGGTCTCCGTCCGGATGATCTGGACGGCCTCCTCGCGCGTGGCCACCCCGTCCAGGGGTTCGGCGACACGGGCGCTGATCTCGTCGACGGCCGTACGGAACGCCACGTCGTCGAGGTCGTCGGCTGCGGGTTCGGGAAAGCCCGGGGCCGGGAGGAGGTTCCCCTGTTCTGCTGGCCATGCGATGGTTGCGGGGCCGGGAAGATCCTCGACCAGCCACAGCGGATGCTCACTCATCGGCCTTCTCCGGTCGTCGTGTCGAGGCCCGCGTCGAGAGCGGAGCCGACGCCGAAAGACGGCGGCGGCATGTGCGACGCCGGGACCGGCGGCGGTGGGGTGAGCTGCCGCAGCGGCGTGGCCGTACCAGGCGGTTCGCCCGCGTCCGGGACGGACGCCTGGCCGTACGTCCGGGACTTCAGGTGCTCCCACAGTTCGACGCCGAAGCCGGTGGCGGCCTGCAGGAGGGATGACATTTGCAGCCGGGCCGACCATCTCAGGTGCTGGGGAGCTCCGTCGGAGAAGATCTCCGCCGCGCGGGGCAGCGTCGGGATCACGCCCAGGACGGGTGTTCCGCCGAGAGCCCGGCTGATCTCCGCCGGTGAGTAGGGTCCCTCGCCGATCAGGAGCAGGTATCGCGGCGTGGCCGCGAGGGGCCCGCGGCTGAGCGCCTCGATGCGCGGGCCGCACCTGGCCACGAAACGCACCGTCGGGCGCAGCACGAGCACCACGGCGTCGGCTGCGGTGAGGATGGCGTACGGAACGCTCTCCACGCCGAGGGCGCCCACGTCGGCGAGCACAATGCGGTCGGAGGTCTTCAGCACCTCGGCGATCTGCGGCCACGAGTCCTTGATCTGCAGGGCCTGGCGTGGATCGGCCACTCCGGGAAGGAGCAGCTTCCGCCTGGCGGCGCCGTCCAGTGCGACGGTCTCCTCCTCCAGCTGCAACCGTGCCGCACCGAGATCTCGGGCGGCTGTCATGGCCACCTCGACGACGCCGGCCCGGTACGGCTGGCGCCCGGCGAAATAGCCCGGCAGCACGCTGCTTTCTCCGCATTCGGCGAGCAGGACCGGGCTGGACCAGCTGAACGCTGCGGCCAGGCACACTGTGGTGACCCCGGGCGATCCGCCCGGAGACACGACCGCGATCATCGTCATCCCCGCATCTCATTCGACCGGCCGCCGGGTCGGCGGGAGCCGTACGGGCAGCGGCGGCAACGTGAGGTAGTGCCTGTCACGCGGCGTCCCCCCGAGAGGTGAGGATGAGGGCGATGCGGCCGCGCATGGCCTCCCGCGCGATCAGGCCGCCCACCCCGGGTCCGACCAGGAGATCGACGACCCTCGTCCCCTCGGGGTCGGCCTCACTCACCTGGTCCACGGTCGCGGGGATGTCCTTCGTCGCGGTGCCGGCCGTCGCCTGGCCTGGATCGGTCGGTTCGGCGGCGACCAGGACGTGGTCTCCGGCGCGCAGGCCACGCGCCGGGAGCTGGCCGGGTTTGAGCGCGAGCGGCACCAGCTGCTGGCCGGGCCCGGGCGTCATCGCATCGGTGGTGTGGCCGTCCGCGAGGAGCGTGCCGGTCATGAGGTCGACGGCGGCGACCCGGCCGACCATCTCGGAGAGCCGCCCGGCCGGGACGGTGGCGACCATCGGATCAGCGGCGATCCGCACCGCGGCGAGATCGTCCTGGCCGATCACCTGTCCGATGGGCACATCCCGGGCGACCACCACCACCGAGCTGCGTTCGTCGAGTTGGGCGTAGGCGTACTGCCCGGCCAGCACGCCCAGGCCGATGAAGACCACGACGAGCAGGAACATCGCCGGGCGGCGCCGGCGAGGCAGGGCAGGCGCCTTGACCGTCTCATGCGTACGGGTGCGGACCATCGGGGAAGCTCCTCGAGTGATGCGGTTGCCGGGATGATCTGACCCGAGTCATCGGGTCACCAGGGGTCATTCGGCCACCAGGGCCTGGGCCTCGGCCACGGGCAGCGGAAAGGAGGTCGTCCGGCTGATCGGGGCGAGGGTGCCTCCCGCTCCCCCGGAGCCCCGCCATGTCGCGCCCCACACGACGGTGACCGACACCTGGTAGACGCCGCCGGTCCGGCCGGCCGACGACCGCTCATAGAGATAGGTGCAGCCGCTCTGTTGATCCTTCGGCGGGCGATGCGGGTCATAGGCGCTGCCGGGGCCCTGGCAGACGACGTCGGGGAGCCCGGCGCCCGGCGAGATGACGAGCCGCTGTGGCGACGCGACGACCTCGGCCCAGGCATCGCCGGCCTGCACGCGCTTGGCCATCGGTCTCCACTGGCCATCGCCGTACAGCCAGAACCACTGCGGCACGCCGACCATGGCCGGTCGGCCTCGCGGCGGCGCGGTCCGTACCTGCGGCAGCGGCAGGACCAGTTCCCGTACGGCTTGGGCCGCCAGCATCTGCGGCGTCACCGCCGGCTGGTTGTCTCCCGGCCGGACCAACCCGCAGTAGAAACGGTCTGGCTGGGACCCGTCGAGCGACGGCGAGCAATCGGGGTCGGGTTCCTCGCTCGATTTCGGGGACGCCGCCGGTCGCATACGGCCGGGGTCGGCTGGCGTGCTCGGGCTGCTCTTGGCCCATATTTCCCAGCCCGTCGGAAGGGAGACGGCTCCGTTGCCGTGGTCGGGTCCCGGACGCACCGCGGTCACGGGTGTGACGATCGCCGCCGCCACAAGCAGGGCGGTCAGCGCGTGCACTTCGTTCCCAACGCCTTTTTCTGCGCGAGACGCCACCGCCCGTCGGCTCTCCTGTGCAGCACGGCCTCGACAGCGAGGTACGGGCTGCTGAGGGTGCCGGGAATGAGCTTATGAGTGCGGGAGTCGGCTTCCCCGGACTTGGAAGCGTCCATGCAGTCGAGAAGCGTGGCCTTGTCGCCCTTCACCGTGACCTTCTGGACGTGCACGACAACCTTTCCCCACCCCTGGCGGTGCATGGCCTGGTATCGCTTGATGCCCGCGACCGCGCCCTCGACCTGGTCCTCGGTCTCGTACTGACTGAGCAGCTTCCGGGCCTCCTCGAGTGGCAGGGTGACCGCCCGATTCGATGCCGGCCAATAAGCGGTATAGGCCGCGATGACGGCCTCCTCCGCGGTAGTGGCTCGCGGGGACGGGACGTCCAGCGCGGGCTTGCCACTGGGCGACACGGCCGGCGTCGCCGTACGGCGCGCGCCCTGTGAAGCGGCGCATCCTGAGACGGTGACCACCAGAGCCAGCAGGCAAGCGCCCATTATGCGAGCCACATCAACACTTTCTGTAGTTACTCGATTTCGGAACGTAGGGTAAAAGGGATTGGTCGGTTTCGACAAGGGCAAACCCCGGTTGGCGACCAAGTTTCATTCAGCCCCCCGGCCTTAGGTCCGAGACTGAGCGAGTTAATGGACACGCTGAAGGGTCACGAGGACCCATTGCTCACCCTGTGACTGAACGGCAGCCGGTCATGGCGCCGCGGCTTTTCACCTTGTTCGGATGCCGGGCTTGGGCAGGGTGGCGGAGGCACGACGATCGAGCTGGGATGCGCCGAGTAGGAGCACCATCTGCATTGCTGACAAGTGGCTCAGTCGGCTGCTCAGGCTCCCTGCTCACAGAAAATCCCGACCGTCAGATGGCGGTATCCCTGCGACGCCGCAGCCCTAGACCATTTGCGATTTCGAGCGGATCCGACAAAAGGCTGCCACTATCCAGCGCGGATTCAAACCTGGGGTTCCAGAAAGTGATTTACGAGTCCGCTGGGCATCCGCAGAGCGGCTCGGCTACACCCGGCCGACCGGCGAATCTACGGACATCGGGAGATGCCACCTGGCTGCAACCGAGCCGCCGGCCGACATAGCGCCGACGACCCCTGCGGCGATCTACTCCCTCTGGCCCATCCGGGCCGAGTACTCCAGAAGATACAGATCGGCCGGCAGCACGATGTCGGCCGTCTCGACCACCCGGGTCCGCGACTCATAGGTCCGCTCGATCGTCAGCATGACCGACCCTTGCGGGTGGGCGAGCTTCGCGCACTCCTCAGCGGTCCCCAGCCTGGCGCCGACGGTCTCTCTCCAGTCGACGACGGGGTGGCCGATGGCGAGCATCCGCTCGACCACGCCCCGTCCCGCGTGCGGGCCTTCCTCCGGCATGACTATCGGCGTGCCGCGGGTGAGGTCGAGCGGCTCCCAGCTCGTGGAGAGCATGACCGGCTGCTCGTCGGCATAGAAGACATAGTCCGTACGGAGCACGTCGGGGGTATCCCCCTCCGGCTCGGGCAGGCCCAGGCGTTCCCTGATGGTGGCGGGCGCCTGCGTGGTGCGCGAGGTGTAATCCCACGCGGCCCGGCGGCCTTGGGCCTCCATCTCGGCGGCGACGGGACTGCCAGAACGACTGCCGCGGTTCCATGCGCGTACGAGGCGTTGGAGCTGGGGCCGGGCTTTCACATAGGTTCCGGAGCCCGGTTTGGCCACCGCCAAGCCCTCGGAGATCAGGACGCGGGCGGCCTGCTTGGCGACCGCATCGGACACGCCGAACTCTCGCATGATCTCCGGACGGGACGGCAGGCGTGCGCCCGGGGGCAGTTCGCCGGTGCTGATCTGCTGCCGGAAGTGTTCGACGATGCGCAGCCATAGCGGGCGGTCGAGATCCACCGGAACAGGTTGACAGGCTGTGTCCTCAGCCTGCAAGCTGTGGTCACCATAGGTGAGGCGGTGTCACCAACTTAGGCGGTATCCCTGATGTACAGACGAACCCTGCCAGGCCTTCCCGAGGCGGCCGACACAGTGCGCTCGTGGGCACGCAGCACGGCGAGGAGGTTTCATCCGGGTCTTGCCGATGGATGTGAGCACGTGGTGTCCCGTCTCGTCTCGAACGCCGTGCCCCGCACTCCCGAGGGAGTGATCGCGGTAACGATCATTCCCGCCCGTGACGGGCTCCGCGTGGAGGTCCGCGACCCCGGCGAACCCGTGACAGGCGGAGAGCAGGACGGCTGGTCTGAGGTGTCCGCTCTCACGGACTCATGTGGCTGTAGCCGTACCCGAGACGGGCATGTGACGTGGGCCGAGCTGAGGGGAACCGCAGGAGCTTTCTGATCTGGGCGATCGACTGAACTGCCGCCTGCCGACTTGTCAGGCGCATCGAAGCTGCCCCGCTGGCGCAGTTGGCCGCGACCGGCGGGGCTCGGGCGGCCCCCACGTCTGAGGGGGCACCGGGGCCGCCCACCGAATCCAAAGAACAGAAACGGGCCCGCCGGCGACGCCACGCCGACGGGCCCACCGATCAGGAAATGAGGTCCTGACCTTGAGCAACCATCGCACACATTCCGCCCTCGGGGAGAACGGACCATCCCTTCAAGAACTCATCGACGCGTATGGCGACGACTGGATGGTCCGCGGTGACACGCGGCCGTCGGCCACCCGGAGGCGTCAGGTCCCCCTGGACGTGCTCGGCAAGACCGATCTGGCAATGACGGTCTACGCGACCAATCTCACCGACCTGGCCGTACAGCTCGAGGAACAGACCCGGCTCGCCACCGAGCACCTGGGGGAAGCGTGATTCCGGAGCCCTATCACGGCATTCACGCCCCCATGACACAGCCCGGCGCGGTGACGGTCCGGTGGCTGAAGCCGCAGCCACGCTGCCCTCGGATCAGGGTGAAAGAGCACACGTGCGAATGCCGGGCGCGGATCTACGAGCTGTGCCAAGCTGGCGGCCTCTTCTTCATCCGGCGGACCGACCGGGGCCGGAACGGCCAGAAGGTGATGGAAACCGAGTGGCTCCCCTCCGCCCGGATGCGGGAACTCTGGCACAAGATCATCACCGGCCACGCCGCCTGAACACGCTCAGTTAACCCAGTCAGGCCAGCAGCCCGCGCGGGAACACTGCAATCATGCACCGGCAGACATGCGCCGACCGGTGTCACAGGCGATGCAACCTGGGCAGCGAAGCGTCGAGGACGTGGTTCACGAGGTTCGAGACGCCGAACATCCCCAAGAAGCCGAACGCCCTGACGCCGCTCTGCTGGACGCGGCCGCACGGGAGTCCTCCCTGCTGCGCAGCGGTCAGGACTGGGCGGAATGGCTCGACCTCGCCTCGCGCCATCGCGGGTACGGCTTCGCCGCCCTCATGCTCATCCGGGCGGCCCGGCCGGACGCCACGATGCTGGCCGGATACGAATCGTGGCGGCGGCTCGGCCGTCAGGTGGCCAAGGGCGAGCGCGGGATCCGCATCATCCAGCCGAATTCGGCACGTCCGACGACCGTGTTCGACATCGCGCAAACCACCGGCCGCCCAGTCCCTGATGAAGCGGCGCCAGCTGCACTCGAGCCCGCAGCTGCCCTGACAGCACTCTCTGCCTTCGCCGAGCGGATTGGCTTTCCCGTCGTGCGGTCGCCGTACGACGGGGTGGCCGTGACCGTGCTGCAGAACGAGCATGGGAGCCGCTTCATCCGCATCGCCGACGACGTGCACGATGCCGCTGCCGTCGCCGCTCTGGCCCACGAGCTCGGGCACGTCCTGCTGAAACACCCAGCCGGAGCCCCAGCCGTCACCTCGCCCGACTGCCGGGGCATGTGGAAGATGGAGGCCGACTCGGTCGCCTACCTGGTCCTTCAGCGACTCGGCATAGCCCCTTCGAGGATCGTTTTTCCGAACGTGTCCAGCTGGGCAGGATCCGATCCCCGAGATCCCCGCTTCGCCACGATCCGCATGGTCGGCGACCGCATCCTCCTGAGCGCGGCGCTACTCACCTCCCATCTGCAGGGCACGTCACCGTCAGCGGCGCAAGCCGTACAGCAGGGCCGGACACAGAGTGCACGGACGGAGCCGAGCGACGCGCGAACCCCCACGGCCGGGTGGCCAGGGCTGCCGCGGGGGGAGGGCCAGGACGTCTACCGTGAGGCCGAACCGTTCTTCGCCGGACAGTTGGGCCGCGGGTGGCCCCTGCCGTACCTCCGCTCGCGTGGGATCGACGCGGCGACGGCCAGGGCGTGGCGGATCGGGTACGCGCCGAGCGGCCGGAGGGGACTGGTCGCGCAGCTACGCCGCCATGGATATGAAGACGCGGTGATCGAGGCGTCCGGCCTGGCCAGGCGTCGCGGCTCCCGCCTGGTGGATGCCTTCCAGGATCGGATCGTACTGACGCTGCGGACGGAGAATGGCGACATCGCGGGATTCATCGCGCGCCACTCCCCCAAGGGCCGGGGTCCGAAGTACCTGGCCAACCGAGGGTCGGCGAAGGGAAGCGTGCTGTACGGCCTGGCCGAGAACCGTCGGCTTCTCGCCGCAGGTGCTCGTCCGGTCATCGTCGAGGGTCCGTTCGACGCCATCGCGGTCACCCTGGCCGGGGGCGGACGGTACGTGGGCGTGGCGACCTGCGGGACGGCCCTCACCACCATGCAAGTCGCCGCCCTCTCGCGGGTCGCCGACCTGGACGCCGGGGTCGTGGTCACCTTCGACGGCGACTCAGCAGGGGTACGCGGCGCCGCCAGAACTTTCGACCTGCTGCCCGACGTGGAAGCCGTACGCCTCCCTGAGGGGAAGGACCCCTCGGCGATCCTCACCCAGAACGGCCCGGTGGCCCTCGCTCGACTGCTGGAGGGCGAGCGGGTCCCGCTCGCGGATGTCGTGGTCGACGCCGAACTCGACCGGTTCCCACGCCTACGGTTTCCCGAAGACCGGATGCGGGCCATGCAGGCCGTCGCGCCGATCGTCGCCGGCCTGCCGTCGGGCCAGATCGCCCGTCAGGTCGTCCGTACGGCGACCCGCCTGAACCTCGATGTGATGGTGGTCAACGAGACCGTCGTCACCGCTATCGAGCAGACGCCCTCGACCCCATCACACCGCCCAGAAGCAACCCCGAATTCCGCCGCCGTGGCACACCTGGACGCTCCCGCCCCACCCCCGGAAGGAACCCGTCCAGAGTCCGCGCCGAAGCGTCCGTCGTCACCTTCCCGATCACCAGCCCGCCACCGCCGAAGGCCTTGACGGCACAGGATGGCTATAGTCGATCAGGTGTATAAGCTCGGCTGGCCGTCAGATGCCTCGCACCAAAAAGTACAAGTGAGATTGTGAACCTGCAGGTCGGGAAGTGTCCTCCCCACGCCCGTGGGGGTGAGCCGCCTGCCTATCTCTCGTTACGCCTGCTCACCTAGTCCTCCCCACGCCCGTGGGGGTGAGCCGAAACCCTACTCCGCGCCCTCCACGCTGTCCACGTCCTCCCCACGCCCGTGGGGGTGAGCCGGGAGAGGACGGGGTTCGATTCCCTGGGGGGGCGTCCTCCCCACGCCCGTGGGGGTGAGCCGTTCAACGCCGATGCGATGATCCGCACGAGCCTGTCCTCCCCACGCCCGTGGGGGTGAGCCTCCCATTAGTCAACCTCGTAGTATTCGATTCGTGTCCTCCCCACGCCCGTGGGGGTGAGCCGTACGGTTGGCGATGCCGCTGGACGCGGCCCACGTCCTCCCCACGCCCGTGGGGTGAGCCAGCTCGCCTTCGGCGTGTCCGGCCACCACACCGAGTCCTCCCCACGCCCGTGGGGGTGAGCCGTCGTCGGTGGTCATCTCTTCGGGGTCGGTCCGGTCCTCCCCACGCCCGTGGGGGTGAGCCGCCCGCCCGGTGGAGGGTCGGCAGCCAGCGGGCGTCCTCCCCACGCCCGTGGGGGTGAGCCGCGGGCGTTCGCGGTCTCTCGCGGAGACGGCACGTCCTCCCCACGCCCGTGGGGGTGAGCCGAACAGGGGGGCCGGATCTGGCAGCACGGCGATGTCCTCCCCACGCCCGTGGGGGTGAGCCGCTGGTCCACTCGCTGACGGTGGCGAACCGGGCGTCCTCCCCACGCCCGTGGGGGTGAGCCGGTGGCATCCTCGCCGATGGATTCCGTCATGCTGTCCTCCCCACGCCCGTGGGGGTGAGCCTGTTCGCCCTGGTCAGCCGGTAAATGTGAACGAGTCCTCCCCACGCCCGTGGGGGTGAGCCGTCATAGTTATTGCCATGGCCGATCGTGACCTGGTCCTCCCCACGCCCGTGGGGGTAAGCCGACGCCGCCCGGGATGCTGTTCACGGTGCAGCGGTCCTCCCCACGCCCGTGGGGGTGAGCCTGTGTTCGAGGCCGCAGCGCAGTACAGCCTGCCGTCCTCCCCACGCCCGTGGGGGTGAGCCGGTGTCGAAATAGGTTCGGATGTACCAGTCGGCGTCCTCCCCACGCCCGTGGGGGTGAGCCGGTGTCGAAATAGGTTCGGATGTACCAGTCGGCGTCCTCCCCACGCCCGTGGGGGTGAGCCGCCGCTCGAGGTGGGCCGGCCGGAGTGGCTGCGGTCCTCCCCACGCCCGTGGGGGTGATTCTCACCGGTTGGCACTTGGTGAATCAGATGATCGGGGGTCGGCCTGCGCGGGTCAGTCTCAGCACGGTGGTCCAGGTCATCGGCCGTCGCTGTCCGTGGCCGCCCTTGATGCCTTCCCATAGGCCGGCGAACCAGACGCCGAGGTTTGCGCGGGACCGGATCCGGATGATGCTGAGCAGGGTCCAGGTCGCCAGGTAGATGGGGATCAGGGGCGCGGGTAGCCGTCGGTAGGCGAGCCAGACGCGGTTGCGGGCGACGAGGCGGTAGTACTGCGCGTGCCGGGCGGGGTCGGTGGCGGGGTGGTGGATGACGATCTCGGGGGCGTACCAGCCTGTATGTCCGAGGTCCCATAGCCGCCAGCTCAGGTCGATGCCTTCGTGGAAGAGGAAGAAGTGGCCCGGCCAGCCGCCGGCCTGCTCGTAGTCGGCGCGGCGGATGAGGACGACGCCTTCGGCCATGACGGTGATGGTGCCGGGCCGGGTGGCGTCGTCGGCACGCAGCCGCGGGACCCAGCGGCGCATGGTGATGCCGGTGTCGGGGTCGGCGATGCGGGGTTGGATGTAGGCGGCTTCGGGGTGGCGGCGGGCTTCGGCGACGAGCCGGGCGAGCGTGTCGGGCGTGGGGAGGATGGCGTCGTTGTCGAAGAAGAAGATGAACTCGCCGCATCCCGGGCCGGCCAGTGCGTCCGCGCCGATGTTGCGGCCCTGGGGAATGCCCGTGTTTTCGGGCAGCGTCACGGTGTGCACGCCGTCGGGGACGTGGTCGGGCTCGACTCCGTTACCCACGATGACCACACGTAGATCGACATCTTGCTGGGCGAGGAGGGACGCCATCGCCTGCCTGAACGCCTCGAAACGGTCGTTCATGGTGAGGACCACCACGTCGATGGTGGGCTTCGGGCTGGTCATCATGTCCCCCGGAAGTGATGCGACAGCTCGGTTGCATGGGAGGAGTGCCACCCGCTGGGGAAGCCTCGAGGCGGGCATGGTGGTCCTTCCGATCACCCTAACGACGCACGGCCGGCACGTCGGCGTGAACGCGAGGGACGTGGTGCTTTCTCTGATGCGCAGAGCCGTACGTCCTGGCGTGCTGGAGCGGTCGTCTCTGTTTCTGTGCTCCGCTCATGGACGGCGGTTCCACAGAGCGTGAACGGCGCTGACGACCCGTTCCGTCTCGTGTGCGGTCATGGCGGGGTAGCAGGGCAGGGAGAGCTGGCGGGCCGCGGCCGTTTCGGTGTTCGGCAGCGGATGCGTGCCGGCACCGCGGTAGATGCGCATCATATGCTCGGGTTTGAAGTGTCTGCTCGTCCCGATCGCATATTCGGTCCGGAGGTGTTCGGCGACCTGGTCGCGCGTGAACGGCGCGCTGTCGGGGTCGATGAAGATCGAGTAGAGGAACCAGCCGTGTTCGACGCCGGGCAGCACGGTCGGCGTAGCCAGGCCGGGCAGGTCGGCCAGGGCCCGGGTGTAGGTGGCGGCGATTTCGGCGCGGCGGGCGGTGAAGGCGGGCAGTTTGCGGAACTGCTGGACGCCGATGGCCGCAGTGATGTCGGGCATCACATACTTCAGCCCGGGCGCGATCACTTCATAGTCGGCGGTGCTGCGGCTGCCGTGCCGCTGCCATACGGAGGAGTCGATGCCGTGCCGGCCCAGTAGGCGGGCGCGCTGGACCAGGTCGCCGCGGCCGGCAAGCATGCCGCCTTCGCCGGTGGTCATCACCTTGTTCGCGTAAAAGCTGAAGGTGGCGAGGTCGCCGACGCTGCCGGCCCGCCTCCCGTCGCGGCCGGCGTACAGGGCGTGGGCGGCGTCCTCGATCAGCAGGAGCCCGTGGTCGTCGGCGAGTTTGCGGAACGCGAGCAGGTCGCAGGGGTGTCCGCCGTAGTGCATGACCACGATGGCCTTCGTACGGTCGGTGATCGCGTCTTCGGCTGCCTTCGGGTCGATGTTGAAGGTGACGGGTTCGACGTCGACGAAGACGGGGCGGGCTCCGATCTGCAGGAGCGCGTTCGGTGCCGCGCAGAAGGTCAGGGCCGGGGTGATGACCTCGTCGCCGTCGCCGATGCCGGCGGCGAGGAAGGCCAGGTGGAGGGCTGCGGTGCAGGAGGAAACGGCGAAGGCGTCGGCGACGCCGAGGGCATCCCGTACGGCCTGCTCGAATCTGGTGGCCTTCGGGCCATGGGTGAGCCAGCCGGAGCGGAGGGTGTCGGTGACCTCGGCGATCTCCTCGACTCCGATGGAGGGGCGGTTCCAGGGCAGGAACGGCGGCTGCGTCTCAACCGACTGGTTCACTGGGTGCTCCAATCGGCGGCGGCGTACTCGGCGTGCAGGCGCTCGCACGCAAGTGAGCGGACCGCGGTGATGCGTCCGGCGTTGCGGGAGGCCGTCAGGCCGCGGAAGTTGTCGTACTCGGGCAGGTCTGGGTCGCCCAGTTCTTTGGCGTCCATCGCGTCGGCGATCTCGCGTACTCCCTGGGAGAGGCGGGTGGTGCAGGCGTCGGGGAACGCGGTCGCGAGCCGGGCGAAGGACGTCCGGTAGTCGCGCGCGTCCGCCTCGTCCCGCTCCGGGCCACGGTCGATCCGCGAGTTGGGCACTGCGGCCCGCACGGTCTCGGTGTAGTCCGTGCCGCTGCCGGCGAGCATCAGGCGGACCTGCTGTTCACCCCAGGCCTTGGCGTACACGCTGGTGACTCCTCCGCGCCCTGAAGGAAGCGGCTTCTCGCTAAGCCGCTTCCGCGACGTCGCGAAGGGCAAGCCCTGCCCTGAGAATGTTCTCGGCCGCGTTCACGTCGGCGTGCGCGGTATGCCCGCACGCCTGACAGGCGAACTCGGCCTGGGTGACGCGGTTCTCCCGTGCGCAGTGCCCGCAGCGCGAGCAGGTGCGGGAGGTGTTGCGGGGTTCGACTGCGATCAGCTCGCGACCGGCGCTTTCAGCCTTGTGCGCGAGGACCCGCAGGAACACCCCCCAGCCCGCGTCCAGGATCAACCTGTTGAGGCCGGTCTTCTGTGCGACGTTCCGGCCGGGCGCCTGGAGGGTGCCGGACGCGCTGCGGGTCATGTTCGCGATCCGCAGATCCTCATGCACGATCACGTCGTAGGCACGGACTAGCGCCCGGGCGGCCTTGTGTGCGCCGTCCAAACGCTGCCGCCGCACCTTGGCGTGCAACGCAGCCACCCGCGCGACGGCCTTGCGGCGGCGCCTGGACCCGCGCTTCTTACGAGCGAGCGCCTGCTGGGCCGCCGCGAGACGATCGGCCGACGCTTCCAGGTGGCGCGGGTTGGCCAGATGCTCCCCGCCGCTGGTGGTCACCAGCGAGGCCACGCCCATGTCCAACCCGACCGCCGTGCCCGTCGCGGGCAGAGCCTCGCCGGGCACGTCGTCGCACGACAGCACCACATACCAGCGGGAGCCTTCCCGCTTCACCGCGATCGTCTTCACCCGGCCACGCACCGAGCGGTGCTGGTGCACCCGCACGTGCCCGATGCCCTGAAGGCGCACGTACGTCGCGGTCGGGTGCTCGGGCTGAGAATCCCACCGGCAGCCATCACCGTCTTTGGGCCACTCGATCGTGTCGAACCAGCCCCGCCCCTTGAAGCGGGGGAAACCCGGCTTCTGCCCGGCCTTCACCCGGCGGAAGAACGCGGCGAAAGCCTTGTCCAGGCGGCGCAGCGTGGCCTGCTGACAGGAGAACGACCACCGGCCCTGACCGGTGGGGTCGTCGGCGCGGATGTGCTTCAACTCGGCCGACTGATCGCCGTACCGGATGCTCACCTTGGCCTTGCGGTAGGCGATGCGCCGGTGCTCAAGAGCCGCGTTGTAGAGCTGCCGGTGATCCTCCACACACGCCGACAGCGCGGCCGCCTGCCTGGCGGTGGGCCGCAGCAGGAACTTGAACGACCTGCGCACACCCACCTCCCACGCTCAGTAACGAGACCACCACGCTATCGGCGGGCACCGACAAAACCCGTACGGGTACGGGTAAGGAGGCGGCGACATCGGCGTAGGCGGCGGCGTGAATCACATAGTCCGCTTCCTCGACGAGCGCGCGGACGGTCGCGGCCTCCCGTACGTCACCGAGGACGATCTCCGTCCCCTCGTCCAGGCCGAACAGGGCACGGACCGGGTGCGGGTAGGGCGTCCATGCGGTCCAGCACCACCGGCGCCGCGCCGACGGCGGTGAGCAGTCGCACGACCCGGCTGCCGACGAGCCCTCCACCGCCGGTCACGAGCACGCGGGCCCCATCGAGGCGGCTCAGACGTGGATCAGGCACGACATCCACGACGAAACCCTTCACTGTAGGAACTCCCCGAACCACCGCGGTCCGGGGTCGTACCGGTGGCCGTGAGGGGAACCGGCCACCACCCCCTCACCGGTGCTACGCCGGGAGAGACGGAGCCTGAGCGTGATCGGCCGACCGCTCGCGGCTGAACTCGCCCTCCTGGACGCTGCCTGATCGCGAGCATGGTCTCTCCTTCAGGCTCTTGAGCAGGTGTGTCGAGGGGACGTACGCCACGCCGCGGTGACCGTGAGCGACATACGGATCACGCTGATGTGCTGCTGTGAGCTTGGCGACCGCCGCCTCGGCCGCCAACGCGGCTGTGTCCTGACCTCGCCGCGACACGGTAGGCCGAATCGGCCTACGAGGACGCCGGGCTGTGGTTACCGTGAGATCGTTTCGCCGGGCGTGGCGGCGGAACCGGGACGGCCAACGACGTGCATCACTGGCTGGTGGAGGAAGCCGGGTGGAACGCAGCGCGACCAGCGATCGGGTCTGTCCGGCGTGCCGCTACGCCAAGATCAGTCGGTACAACGGTGAGCCGCTGTGCGGGCCCTGTCTTCGGGCGGCCCGCGAATCGGGCGGCGTCACCCCGACGTGGATCTGGGACTCGCTTCCGCTGCGTCAGGCGCTCGCCCGGGTCGATATGGGCGCGGTGCTGGCGATTCTGCGCGGGGCGTCGGGGATGAGTCAGCTCGACTTCGGCAACCTGCTGGGCTGGTCGCAGTCGGTGGTTACGAAGATCGAACGGCGTCAAAGATTCACTTTCCACGACGTACGCGAGATCCTGCGAGTGTGTGACGAGCTCGGGATGCCGCGCTCGGCCTTGCTGCCGCTGATACTCGGCCGGGAGGACGCACGTCTGGAAAGCGACGATGCGGCCGCGTTCTGGGGAGTCGATGTGGATCTCAATCGTCGGGAATTCGGCGCGGTGGCCTCCGGCCTGGCCGTGTCCGCGCTGCTGCCTCCTCCCGCGCGCGTCGACCGCGCGCATGTGCGGTACCTGCATGCCGTTCTTGAACGGTTACGCAGCCAGGACCGCACCGTCGGCGGAGCCTGTCTGCTGAGTCAGGCCAGGAAGACCTTCGCCCGAGCCCGGGCGATGCTCGATGAGTCGGATTACACCGCCCAGGTCGGTCGAGAACTGCTCGTCGTGGCCGCCGATCTCGGCCTCGTCAGCGCCTGGCTCGCCTACGACGCAGGCAACCAGCCGCTCGCCCGCGCGCTGTACGGCGAGGCCGCGCTGCTGGCCGGAAGCTCCGGCGACACCCACATGATCGTTCACGTGTACGTGAATATGGCCCAGCAGGCCACCCACCTGGCCCGGGTGACCGGCCGCCGCGGCACCGCACGCGAGGCCCTGCGCTTCACCGACCAGGCAGCCGACGCCGCCCGTCACACCCGCACACCCACCCTGCACGCGCTGATCTCCCTCCGGCGGGCCCTCGCCTACGCCCAACTCGACGACGAGGTGGCCTTCCGCGGAGCGATTTCGCACGCCCGTCATGAGCTGGACCGCGGCCCCGATCCCGACACCGAGCACTCGTGGACCGCCTTCGTCACCCCGTCTGAGATCACCGGGTACGAAGCGATGGGATGGATCCAGCTCGTCGACCCGGCTCGCGCGGCCAACCTGTACCGCACAGTTGTCAGCGACTCCGATCGCTCCCCTCGTGACCGCGCCTACTACCAGGCCCGCCTCGCCTCGGCGACCTCGGCCGCGGGCGACCACCGGACCGCGATCCAGGAGGGGATGGCCGTCTTGCCCGAGCTGGGCGGGCGGCTGACATCGGTGCGGGTGCTCAATGAGCTGCGCCCCGTACGAAAGGCAGCACAAACGGATGAGGAGTTCTGCGAGCGCTTCGACGAGGCAGCTCGCATGCTCGCCCCCGTCTCCGCCTGAACCGGAGCAGACAGGCATGGCCGTACCCGACACCATCACCTTCGACCACTACGACGCCACCGGTGCTCGCGCCCGGCGTGACGTCGTCTCGCTGATCCACCGAGACGCCTACGCCGAACGCATCGCCACCGGCGAGACCTTCGCCGGCGATGAGGCGTTCATGACCCGCTTCGACGCCTACATCAAGCGAGACGGCTTCGACCTGGTCATCGCCTACGACGGAGACGAACCGGTCGGCCAGACCTGGGGCTGGCCCCTCACGCCGGACACCCGGTGGTGGGACGGGCTGGAAGCCGAACCGGAGTCGGGCTTCGCCGTCGAAGACGGCCAGCGCACCTTCGCCCTCTCCGAGATCATGGTCCGGCGGGCGTGGACCGGCAGGGGTATCGCCCGCACGCTGCACGACCGGCTCCTCGCCGACCGTCCAGAAAAGCGGGCCACCCTCCTGGTGCGGCCGGACAACACCACCGCGTACGCCGCCTACACCCGATGGGGCTGGCGCCCTGCCGCCCGCCTCCGGCCAGGCTGGCCGGACGCGCCCTGGATGGACGTACTGATACTCCCCTTGGGAGAGCCTCAGACGTAGCGGCGCGGCAGACCGGGTCGGCGCCCGGATGCGACCGGCAAGAAAGGCACATCGGGAACGCGCTTTGCCCGCTTCGGCGGGGATGCCCCGGGGCCGGCGGTTACCGTCGTCCCATGGCCAAGCCGCTTCTGCCTCCTGCTGAGTACTATGCCCGGCTGCCGCACCACCTGGTCGGCGCAGGCGTCGTCCTCCGTGACGGCGACGGCCGGGTGCTGCTGGTCCAGCCCACCTACCGCTCCGATACCTGGGAGATCCCCGGCGGCGCTCTCGAACATGGTGAATATCCCTGGGAGGCCGCCGTCCGCGAGGCGAGGGAGGAGATCGGCCTGACCCTTCGCTCGGGCAGACTGCTGGCCGTCGACGTCCTCCCCGCGCAAAGCGACGGACAGCCCCCGCTGGTCAACCTCGTGTTCGACGGCGGCGTCCTAACCCCGGCCAAGGCAGCCGCCGTCCGCCCCTGCGACGAGGAGCTGTCAGCCGTGGCCTGGTCCACTCCCCAGGAGCGGACCGCCCGACTGGCCCCTCACATGGCACGCCGTATCGACGCCTGTCTGCAGGCCGCGGAAACAGGCCAGACCGCCTACCTGCAGTACGGCTACCCGCCCGAAGACGGCGACGGATAACACCAGCGCCCCGGCCTGCCCGATCGGTGATCCAGCATTCACTGTCAGGTCGGTCAGGGGTAGCGTCGGTGCCCAGTGGCTATATTTGATCAGGTGTATAGCCCCGCCCGGCCGCCGTATTTCCCGCTTCGAAAAGTACAAGTGAGATTGTGAACCCGCAGGTCGGGAAGTGTCCTCCCCACGCCCGTGGGGGTGAGCCGAGCCCCGATTTCTCGGGGCTCGTCGCTTGTATGTCCTCCCCACGCCCGTGGGGGTGAGCCTTGTGTTCCACGAACAGGTCGACCCAGGTGTGGGTCCTCCCCACGCCCGTGGGGGTGAGCCGCGATCACGTGGCGCCGGTCGATGGCCAACGCTGTCCTCCCCACGCCCGTGGGGGTGAGCCGCCCGCCCGCCGCGCCCCGCGACTGTCGCCCGAGTCCTCCCCACGCCCGTGGGGGTGAGCCGACCATCAGCGAGGGCGATCAGCGGATGCTGATGTCCTCCCCACGCCCGTGGGGGTGAGCCTTGGCGGGACCGGGCCCCGGTCCACGGGTAGCCGTCCTCCCCACGCCCGTGGGGGTGAGCCGAGACCGGCGTCTACCCGGCCGGCAGTGTCGTGGTCCTCCCCACGCCCGTGGGGGTGAGCCGGCATCGTCGCCCCTGCCGGGAAAGCCGTCGGAGTCCTCCCCACGCCCGTGGGGGTGAGCCGCAGGAGGCTCAGGCGTTCGCCGTGGTGATCGAGTCCTCCCCACGCCCGTGGGGGTGAGCCGTACTCCCGTCCGGCGATGTGGATGCGGGGGGAGTCCTCCCCACGCCCGTGGGGGTGAGCCGGACGAGGCCGCACTCTATGCATGCGTAGGTGCGTCCTCCCCACGCCCGTGGGGGTGAGCCGACCGTCACATTGAACCGGGCGCAGGCCGAGGAGTCCTCCCCACGCCCGTGGGGGTGAGCCGATCGTCACATTGAACCGGGCGCAGGCCGAGGAGTCCTCCCCACGCCCGTGGGGGTGAGCCGGAGAACCACGATGAACAAGGCCCAGCTCATCAGTCCTCCCCACGCCCGTGGGGGTGAGCCACCGTCCGCAACCCCGACGACGGCATCGAACGCGTCCTCCCCACGCCCGTGGGGGTGAGCCGATCATGGAAGACAGCAAGAAGCTGGAAGCGGTGTCCTCCCCACGCCCGTGGGGGTGAGCCGACAACAGCCCAGCTCGACCCGGTGCCCGGCGCCGCGTCCTCCCCACGCCCGTGGGGGTGAGCCCGATCACGTCCGGGTTGACCGGCGTCGTCAGCCGTCCTCCCCACGCCCGTGGGGGTGAGCCGAAGGCCGAGCGGATGTGCGACGCCCGGGAGCAGTCCTCCCCACGCCCGTGGGGGTGAGCCGATCGTCACATTGAACCGGGCGCAGGCCGAGGAGTCCTCCCCACGCCCGTGGGGGTGAGCCGGAGAACCACGATGAACAAGGCCCAGCTCATCAGTCCTCCCCACGCCCGTGGGGGTGAGCCACCGTCCGCAACCCCGACGACGGCATCGAACGCGTCCTCCCCACGCCCGTGGGGGTGAGCCGATCATGGAAGACAGCAAGAAGCTGGAAGCGGTGTCCTCCCCACGCCCGTGGGGGTGAGCCGACAACAGCCCAGCTCGACCCGGTGCCCGGCGCCGCGTCCTCCCCACGCCCGTGGGGGTGAGCCCGATCACGTCCGGGTTGACCGGCGTCGTCAGCCGTCCTCCCCACGCCCGTGGGGGTGAGCCGAAGGCCGAGCGGATGTGCGACGCCCGGGAGCAGTCCTCCCCACGCCCGTGGGGGTGAGCCGAAGCTTGAGACCGAGGGCTGGCTGCTGGTCAAGTCCTCCCCACGCCCGTGGGGGTGAGCCGGAGCCCACCACCGATGGCGCCTAAGCCCCGGCGGTCCTCCCCACGCCCGTGGGGGTGAGCCGACGTCCTGCGTCAGGGGACCGCTGCGGCCGTCGTCCTCCCCACGCCCGTGGGGGTGAGCCGAAATGACGACACTCGAGACCGAAACGGCACCGGTCCTCCCCACGCCCGTGGGGGTGAGCCGGAGGCAACCATGGCGCAGCGGAAGATTAACGCGTCCTCCCCACGCCCGTGGGGGTGAGCTGGCCGCGACGCGCGCCCAGGAGGGTTTGAACGAGTCCTCCCCACGCCCGTGGGGGTGAGCCGTCCGCCTACCTGCGGGAGAAGGTGAACGACGGGTCCTCCCCACGCCCGTGGGAGTGAGCCGAGATCGCCGTCTGGAAATACTCCCGCTTCGGGGTCCTCCCCACGCCCGTGGGGGTGAGCCGCCAGATGATGGTGGCCACGTCCTGATCAATCGGTCCTCCCCACGCCCGTGGGGGTGAGCCGGCGGCCAGGATGGCCCGGCGGTCCTCCAGCGGGTCCTCCCCACGCCCGTGGGGGTGAGCCGATGAGCCCGGGGCAGATTCAGGCTGTCGCAACGTCCTCCCCACGCCCGTGGGGGTGAGCCGATGGGGTCTATGACGTCCCTGTCGAGCGTGGTGTCCTCCCCACGCCCGTGGGGGTGAGCCGAGATCTTGTTCGAGATCGCCCGACTCGAAGAGGTCCTCCCCACGCCCGTGGGGGTGAGCCGTAGAACGCCATCGGGTTCGCGAGCCACGTCCCGTCCTCCCCACGCCCGTGGGGGTGAGCCGCCGGGACCGGTCGGCGCGCATGTCGCGCACCAGTCCTCCCCACGCCCGTGGGGGTGAGCCGTCGGCGCGGACGGAGCAGTTGATGGCCCGGGTGTCCTCCCCACGCCCGTGGGGGTGAGCCGGAGGCCGATCTCGCCTACCGGCAGGCGCTCCGTCCTCCCCACGCCCGTGGGGGTGAGCCGGCCCAGCCCCGGGACCCGTTCCAAGCCCAGCCGTCCTCCCCACGCCCGTGGGGGTGAGCCGCTGCTCGCGGGGACGTCGTGGAGCGTGAGCTGGTCCTCCCCACGCCCGTGGGGGTGAGCCGCCTGCCCGCACTCGTCGTCATGCGGCGTGTGCGTCCTCCCCACGCCCGTGGGGGTGAGCCGTGGACGGAGCTGCGGGGGGACGCCCCGCCGAAGTCCTCCCCACGCCCGTGGGGGTGAGCCGGTTCGCCTGGTCGAGGCCCGCACCGTCGGCGGGTCCTCCCCACACCCGTGGGGGTGAGCCTGGGACGTGGGGTCGTCCGCAATCGGCGGCTGTCCTTCGCGCAGTCATGGGAGTAAGCCATGGACCCAGTAAACGGGCGAATCCGCATGAATTCCCCTCATGCCAGCAGGGGTCAATCTCAATGGATGTGTAACGGGCATTCACGGACAATATGGATGTTTCTCAATCCTCTACGAAATGTCGGTGGCCCCCTCTACAGTGATCCTCGTCTGGCACCCCCTCTCGTCGGGGGTCCAGGATGACGAACTCGAATCCGATGATCAGGAGGCCGTCTATGACCGACAGGCCGATAATTGATCTCACCCTTTGGGGGAAATCACGGGGCCTTCAGGGGCGGCGTTATCCCCTGGTCTGCCATCTGCTCGATGCGGCGGCAGTCATGGAGTCACTGTGGGACGAGTATCTCCCGCCGGGGATCCGTGCGCTGATCATTGACGGCCTCGGCACCTCGGACGAGCACGCCCGTAGCCTGTTGGCGTACTGGGCGGGGTTGCATGACATAGGCAAGGTCATGGCCTGCTTCCAGGCCCAGGACGCAGAGGGTTTCGCGCAACTGGTGGGATATCCAGACGGCGCGGAAGAGGCGAAAGGGCATGCGTTCGCAGCCCACGTGTGGCTTGGGCAAGCACTCTCCGAGTCCGGATACAAAACCACAGACAGGCGGTCGCCAGGATTTCGGGTTGCCCAATTGCTAGGCGGACACCACGGCAAGTTTTTCCCTTACAACAGCGGAGAGACCCAGGCTCCTCTGGAGTGCCTTCCGGCGTTGGGAACAGGGCGCTGGGAAGAGCAGCGCAAGAGCATGACCGCTCTGGTCCATGGGTTGGTCGGGTCGCCGGAGCCCTCTCGGAAACTGCCTTCGGCCGTGGCCTCGCTGGTGTGCGGTCTGGTGATCCTCGCGGACTGGCTTGTCAGCCAGGATGTGTTCCTGCGCGAGCGGATAGCGTCGGGACTTCCCGCCGTGGGAGATGCCGAGTGCCTGGGCAAGCATCTGTCCGACAGCCGGTCATCAGCCCTCGACCTCCTTCGTGGGGCAGGTCTCGGGCGCTTGACGTTCAAGCCTGGCGCGTTCGACGAGGACTTCCCCTTCCAGCCGAATGATTTGCAACGTTCCATCAGCGTGCAGCTTCCCGACCTTCTCCAGGGTGAGCCCGGTCTTCTTCTGATCATGGCGCCAATGGGGGAGGGCAAGACCGAAGCAGCGCTGCATGCCGCACGTCTGATGGGCGAGGCGGCGGGGACACCGGGCATGTTCTTCGGGCTGCCGACGATGGCCACCTCGGACCAGATGTTCGGTCGGGTGGAGGAGTTTCGCAGCCGTCGTGCGGAGGGCGCCGACTCGTTGACGCTGCTGCACAGTCTGGCCTGGTTGAACTCCGCGTACGCACCTGATGGTGAGGTCGTAGACGTTCTGGCCGGGGATCCCATCGCTACCCAGTGGCTTCGGGGCAGCAAGCGTGGGCTACTGGCCAACCTCGCCGTCGGGACGGTCGATCAGGCGCTCTTGGCGGTTTTACGTGGGCGTCACAATGTGCTGCGCATGCTCGGCCTCGCGGGCAAGGTCCTGGTGATCGACGAGGTGCACGCCTACGACGCATACATGCAGGGACTGCTCGCGCGGCTGCTGATCTGGCTCGGCGCGTTGAGGGTGCCGGTGGTGCTGTTGTCGGCCACGCTGCCCGTGTCGGTTGGGCGGCGGCTGGTTGCGGCCTATCTCAGGGGGGCGGGCTCCCGGGACGGGCAGGTGCCCGAGGTTCGCTACCCGGGATGGATCTACGCCAGCACGGGATCGGCGATGTCGGTGCCGGTCGAGGCGAGGGTGCGGAATCTCCAGGTGGAGACGAGGAACGTTCCCGTACAGCCGGACGGTCGTGTGGGACGAGCCGAGGTAACCAAGGATTTGCTCGCTCCGCTGGCCGCTGAAGGTGGCTGCGCTGCCGTGATCTGCAACACCGTCGCCGAGGCGCAGCGGACCTATCTGGAGATCAAAAAATGGTTGGAGACGGCCGGTACGGCTCCCGCCAAGACCCCGGTGCTGAAGCTGCTGCACTCCAGGTTCCCGGCCAGGCGGCGTGAGGAGATCACCCAGGAGGTCGTGGGCTGGTTCGGTAAGGATGCCGGCGAGCGGCGCCCGCCTGCTGCGATCGTGGTGGCGACCCAGGTGATCGAGCAGTCCCTCGATCTCGACTTCGACGTATTGATCAGCGATCTGGCTCCGATCGCGCTGCTGCTGCAGCGTGCGGGCCGATGCCATCGCCACCGCGTCAACGATTGTCGGAGGCCTGGCTGGGCGGACGAAATGCGGCTGGTGGTGCTCACACCGGCCGATGACGCGGGCGCGCTTGTCATCCCACGAGCCTGGCCGTACGTCTACCATCCGGCCCTGCTTCGCCGTACGCACACAGCGCTCGCCGATTTGGCAGGCCGAGAGGTGGCGATCCCCGGTGATGTCCAGGAGCTGGTCGACCAGGTCTACGACGAAGATTTCGCCGACCTGACAAAGCCGCTCACCGACGACGACCTGGAGAGGCTTGCCGACGAGCAGACCAAGGAGATGTACGCGTCCATGGCGGCGATCCCCGAGCCACGCGTGGTGAGGGACCTGAGCGAGCTCAGCAACGGCGAGATCGTCGATGAGTACTCCACACGGCTGGGGGCCGACTCGGGCCGGGTGGTGTGCTGTCACCCCGGCCCCGACGGATCCCTCCTGCTCAGCTCGGGCCTTCCCTTGCCGGAGCAGGGAGACGGCCGCGAGGGCCGTTTCACCAAGGAGCAGGTCAAGCGGATCATCCGGGAGACGATCCCTGTGCCGGGGATGTGGCTGCGGGGACGGTCTGCGGACAACGACTCGCCGCCGACCTGGCGGGACAACCCGCACCTGCGCGATCTGGTGCTGATCCGGCTTTCCTCACCGGACGAGCCCGGCCTGCTCGGTGACAGAGCCCTCCGGCTATCCGAAGACTTGGGCCTCTCGGAGGAGAACTAGAGAGACACCATGGTGAAATTTGCCACGGCCTTTTCACTGGGAGCGTTCGGCCCGTACCTTTGTCCCATGGAGGCCAAGGGTACGGAGATCAACCATCTCCAACTGAAGATCAACGTCACGATCGACGGGCGCAGGCTGAAGAGAGCACTGCAGTTATGCGTCAAAGGGCTCAGAGTCCTCGCGTTGATGGGCGCCGGACACCTGTTCGCAGTGTGGTGGTGGCTCTGAGGCCGTCGTCCCCACACCGGTGGGGGTGTGCCAGTACGTGCCGACCGCTCGAAGCTGGTGCGACCACAAGTCCCCACTTCTGTGGGGGTGAAGCTTCAGAGTTTAGAGAGGAGGGTGTGTGCTGTACGACCTTCTGACGCGTGAATGGCTGCCGGTCAGAGCGGCTGATGAGCGACGACGGGTCGGCCTGCGGGAGGTGTTCTTACAGGCGCACGAGTTGAGTGACATCGAAGCCGCCCTGCCGCCGGCTGCTTCGGGCCTGTGGCGGGTCCTGGCTGTGATCGCGGCGCGGGTGACCGGGCTGGACGACGTCACGCTGAGCGCTGATGAGTGGCTGGATCGCCGGGAGGAGGTGCTCGAATCGGGCCGCTTCGACCCGGCGCAGGTGGGGGACTACTTCGAGCGGTACGCGTCCCGGTTCGATCTGTTCGATGCCGGTCGGCCGTGGCTGCAGGATCCGCGGTTGCGCGATCAGTGCGCGAAGAGTTCGGGGATCAACAAGCTCGTGCTCACCCGGCCGGCAGGCAACAACCAGGTCTGGTTCACGCACTTCACCGACGTCGCCGCGGTCCCGGTGCCGACAGAGGAGGCGGTGTGGCATCTCCTTGCGCAGCTCTACTACGGCCCGTCGGGACGGTGCACCTCTCGGACGGTGGCTGGTAGGTCCGAGGCCAACTCCAAGGCGGGACCGCTGCGCCGCTCTATCTCCTACCATCCGCTGGGCCGTACCGTGTTCGAGTCGCTCGTCGCGGGCATCCCCTTCGCTCCCGACTACGACCACGGTGGCCTGGACATCGCGCCGTGGGAGGCCGACGAGCTTCCCGATCCGCTCCGCGGCCCCGGCCGTCCGTCCGGGATCGCCGGGGTCTTGACGGGGCGGTTCCAGCATGCGATCTTGCTTCAGCCGTCCGATGATGGGAACGCGGTGGTCGACGCCTGGATCACCTGGGCGTGGCGTGACCGGGAGTTCCCCGACTACGACCCCTATCTCGTCTATCAGCCGAGCAAGCAGAGCGACCAAGACTTCGCGCGGCAGGCCGATGCCGACCGTGCGCTGTGGCGGGACTTCGACTCGTTGATCCTCGACGACGCCGGTGACGAGCACCGGCGTCGCCCGGCCGTGCTGCGCGATGCCGAGGAACTGCGCGGCACCCTGCTGGAGACGCTGCGCGTTCGCGCATACGGCTTCGATCAGGACGGCCAGACCAGGGACAAGGAGTGGACCGTCGCGGTGACTCCGGCGGTGCTGGCCACCGCGAAAGATCGGCGGCTCGCCAACGCGATCAGTGAGATGCGGCAGACGGCCGAGCGCGTGGAGCGGCATCTGACGCGGGCTCTGCACAACGCCTGGGTCGCGCTCAACGACCCCTCCAACGGCTCCGGGCTTCCCCAACGTAAGGACATCGGCAAAGGGCCCTGGCCCGCTCGGGGTGCGTTCCGGTATTGGGGAGCGGCCGAGCGGATCTTCTGGCGTCGGGTGCGGGGGCGTGAAGTCGATGGTGCGGCGAAGGAGTTCTTGCGGCTGGCCTTGCAGGTGTACGACGAGGTCACCGACAGCGCCGGAATGCGTCCGCGGGCCAAACGCGCGATCGAGCTGAAGCGCGGCTATATCTTCGCGGCCCGTTCGGCATCCCCCGGGAAGGCGAAGGAGAAGGTAAGGAGCGCATGAAAGGCATTCCCTCCATCACGACGGCCGACGCTTATGTCGACCATGTCGGCAAGGTGACCAGGAATGATCCCGGGCGGCGTGCCGCCCTGCGCCGCAGCCTCGGCAGGCCGGTGGCGGACATCGGCGCGCGTTGGGCGCATGGCGTGGTCGCCCCCTGGCTTCCCGAGAGGCGAGATGTGCGGGGCAGGCGGGTGTACGACGCGGTCGAGAGCGCCTACTACACCGTCGCCGCCCTAGCCGCGGCCCGCCCAGCCGACCGCGATCGGGAAACGGATCAGCCTGCCACGCCGGAAGCGGACGCCGCAGCGGACAACGAGGAGTCCGCGCGCACCAATCTTGGACGCGTCCTCGGCCTAGCCGTACGAGATGGCAAGGTCAATCCCGACACGGCCGAGGGGCGGCTGCATCTGCTGTGCCGCCAGGACGTGGCCGGGCTGCACCGCCAGCTTCCCGGCCTGATCCGCCTGCTGCAGGCCAAGGACGTCCAGGTCGACCTCGCCAAGCTGCTGCTCGACCTGAGCCGCTGGGGGATCGGCCGCGACGAGGTGGCCAAGCAGTGGTTGCAGGGTTTCTACCGGGCGATGAACGAGCTCAAAGACAACGACGACCAGGACGCGGCCAGGCAGATCGGCCAGGAAAGCGAGGACAAGTGACCACCCCCCGTTACCTCGACGTGCATGTGCTCCAGACCGTGCCGTTCGCCAATCTCAACCGTGACGACCTCGGATCTCCCAAGAGTGTCGTGTACGGCGGGGCCACCCGGACCAGGGTGTCCAGCCAGTGCTGGAAGCGCGCCGTACGTCTGGACGTCGAGCGGGCGATCAGCGACCCGGCTGTCCGCACCCGCAGGGTGCCGGCCGAGGTGACCGAGCGGCTGGTGGCGCGCGGCTGGTCACCGGACGCCGCCGCTGCGGCGGGCGCGCAGATCGCCCTGTCCGCGAACAAAAAGGAAGAAGGGCTCAAGCTGGAGGACAAGGGCGGCACCTCGGTCCTGCTGTACCTGCCCAAGGCGGCCCTCGACGCCCTGGCCGATCTGGCTGAAACGCATCGGGAGGCGATCGAGCAGACCGTCGGCGCCAAGAAGCCCAAGGGCGTCCTGCCCATCGACGAGGTCGCGACGCTGCTGTCCCAACGCAACGGCGTGATCAACCTGTTCGGCCGCATGCTGGCCGAGCTGCCGGGGGCGGGGGTGGACGGCACCGTCCAGGTCGCGCATGCTTTCACCACCCACGAGGTGGCGCCGGAGATTGATTTCTTCACCGCAGTCGACGACTGCCTGCCCGAAGACGCCGTCGGTAGCGGCCACATGAACAGCGCGGAGTTCTCCGCCGGCGTCTTTTACCGGTACGCCAGCGTCGACCTGGCCGGGCTGCTGACCAACCTCGGCGAAGATAAGGCGATGGCACGTGAGCTGACCGGCGAGTTCCTGCGCGCGTTCATCGCCTCCCTGCCCACCGGCAAGCAGACCGCGACGGCTGCCAACACACTGCCCGACTTGGTGCACATCGCTGTCCGGGCCGACCGTCCGGTGTCCTTGGCCGCTGCGTTCGAGGCTCCCGTACGCCCGGAGAACGGGCTTGCCGCGCCATCCCGCAAGGAACTGTCACGCTACGCCGAGCGGCTGGAGCAGCTGTGGGGCAAGGCAGGAGTCATCCGTGCCGGCTACGCCTCGATCGAGGAAAAGCCGCTGGCCGGGCTGGGCGAGTCGTACGGCTCCTTCGCTGAGCTCATCGAGGCCACCGTGACCGCGGCCCACCCCGGGAGCGGTGCGTGACCGGTCTCGTGCTGCGCCTGGCCGCCCCGCTGCAGTCCTGGGGCGAGCACAGCGCGTTCACCAACCGCGACACCATGCGTTTCCCGACCCGTTCTGGGTTGATCGGGCTGCTGGCGGCGGCGGAGGGCATCGGTCGCGGCCGGCCCCTGCATGCCTTCGAGGAGTTGCGGTTCACCGTACGCATCGACCGGCCGGGCGTGCCGATGGTCGACTTCCACACCGTCGGCGGTGGCCGGGCACGCGGGGTGCCCACCGCCGAAGGCAAATACCGCACACCGGAGACCGCGACCATGGTCACACGCCGGCAATACCTGGCCGACGCGATTTTCACCGTCGCCGTCGAAGGATCCGCATCACGCGTCGCCGAGCTGGCCGCCGCGCTGCGACAGCCGCACTGGCATCCCTACCTTGGACGCCGCTCCTGCCCGCCTGACCAGCCGATGCTGCTGCGCGAACAGGTGGCCGACCCCGTCGCGGACCTGCACGAACGGGTGCCCCTTGCCCGGCGGGTGCGCAAGGAGGAGGACCCGAGCGTGGAGTTCGTCACCGAGGGTGCGGTCGACGCCGCCGACGCGGTCACCGAACTGGCCGACGTACCCGACAGTTTCCACCGGTTCGACCGGCGCTACCGGACCCGCACGGTCAGTATCACCGGCTATCCGATCCCTCGGAAACTGTGCCTGACCGGCGCGGATTTCTGGGCGAGCCTGACCGCGTACATGCAGGAGGGGCAGTGACCGCCTGGCTCATCAGAATCCTTCCGGACCTTCGCCGACGTGACGTCACCCGGGACCTGGCCGATCCCGACCAACTCCACAAGCGTCTGATGTCCCTCGTGCCCGACGACCTCGGCACCGATCCCCGCTCACGGGCAGGGGTGCTCTTCCGCGTGGAGGACACGCGGACGGGTGTGCAGATCCTGGTCCAGACCCGCATGAAACCCCTCCTGGCGCGACTGCCCGATGGCTACGCGGAGGCCGCGGTCAAAGAGCTCGACGGCCTGCTTGAGCAGTTGCAGGTGGGAAGCCTTGTCCGTTACCGCATCGCCGCCAACCCCTCCAAGCGGCTCGGCAAGAACGCGGGCCCCGACGTGGGGAAGATCCAGGCGCTCCGCGGAGCGGCCGCTGAGCAGTGGTGGGCCCAGCGAGCGGCCGACAACGGCATGACGGTGCTGACCGTCTCCGCGCAGTCCCAACGCGATATTCGCACCAAGGGCGGCATCCGACATGCCGTCGTCCGCTTCGACGGAATCGCCACCGTCACCGACGCCGACCTCGCCCGCCAGTCCCTACTCGAGGGCATCGGACGTGGCAAGTCCTACGGCTGCGGCTTGCTCAGCCTCGCGCCGGCGGGAAGATGACGACAACGGCACGCCGCAAACTGGCGGCCCCCACGCTAGCGATGCTGCCGCGGATCGCGGACTCGCTGTCATTCCTCTACGCCGAAGCCGTCCGCATCGTGCAGGACGACACCGGCGTGTGCGCGCAGGTCGAATCCTCCCGGGGCGTCGACCGCGTATACATCCCCACCGCCGCCCTGGCATGTGTTCTGCTGGGACCGGGCACATCCATCACCCAGCCGGCCATGGCGACCTTCGCCCGGCACGGCACCTCCCTGGTCTGCGTGGGTGCCGGGGGCGTACGCAGCTACGCGGGGATCCTGCCGGCCTCACTGACGACGAGGTGGCTGGAAAAGCAGGCCCGCGCCTGGGCATCCGACGAGACCCGCCTGCAGGTGGCGATCAGGATGTACGAGATGCGATTCGGTACGTCCTCCGCACCGGGCGGGGTCACCCTCGCACAGTTGAGGGGCCTGGAAGGACAGCGGGTCAAGGCCTTCTACCGGCTGCTCGCGACCAAGTACGGCATCAAGCGGTTCAAGCGCAACTACGACCCCGACGCCTGGGACGATCAAGATCCCGTCAACAAGGCGCTATCGGCCGCCAACGCCTGCATGTACGGCGTCGTCCACGCCGCGGTGCTGGCTCTGGGCTGCTCCCCCGCCCTGGGATTCGTACACAGCGGAACCCAGATGGGGTTCGTCTACGACGTCGCCGACCTGTACAAGGCGCGCGTGACGATCCCGCTCGCGTTCTCCCTGCACGCGTCCACGGATCCCGAACGCGAAGCCCGGCGACGACTGCGTGAAGACTTCCGCGCGTTCAAGCTCATGCCGCAGATCATCACCGACATCCAAGCCCTGCTCGACCCGTCCGACGACGAAGATCCCGCCGCCGATCGGAGTCCTGATCTGGTGCACCTGTGGGATCCACAGGCCGGCCCGCTGCCCGCCGGCGTCAACTACGGGTTCGAGGCCACGTCCTACGACGCCACCGACCTGGTGAACCTGGAGTAGCGATGGCGACAATGGTGGTCATCTCCACGACGGCGATCCCCGACCACGTCGGTGGGGCGCTGTCCCGCTGGCTCATCGAACCCACACCCGGCCTGTATGTCGGCACGGTGTCCGCCCGCGTTCGCGACGAACTCTGGTCGGCGGTCAGCGCCAGCGTCGGCGACGGGGTAGCCGTCTTGATCCATCCGGCCGACACCGAGCAAGGGTTCGCCATGCGTACGGCCGGGCAGCGCCGTCGCCATGTGATCGATTTCGATGGCCTACAGCTGATCAGATTCGCGGCGAACGCCGTCGACGCGACCTCTGCCTCAGAAACTGCAAGTGAGATTGTGAACTAGCAGGTCAGGAAGTGTCCTCCCCACGCCCGTGGGGGTGAGCCCTTCAGGGCCGCGGGGTTGGCCGTCGCGGTTCCGTCCTCCCCACGCCCGTGGGGGTGAGCCGTCGCTGTGGTGGCGTATTTGGGGAGGCGGCCGGTCCTCCCCACGCCCGTGGGGGTGAGCCAGGGCATCATCGTGGTCAGCCGGGCGGCCGGTGTGTCCTCCCCACGCCCGTGGGGGTGAGCCGGAAAACCCCGAGTGGCAGCCGCGCTCCATCCTGTCCTCCCCACGCCCGTGGGGGTGAGCCGCAGATCGCCTACGCCGAGGACATGCGCACCCGGTCCTCCCCACGCCCGTGGGGGTGAGCCGATGATCAACGGCTGGGTTCGGGCGCCGGTGCCGTCCTCCCCACGCCCGTGGGGGTGAGCCGTTCCTGGAGGGCCCGATGATGTCCGGCCGGCGGTCCTCCCCACGCCCGTGGGGGTGAGCCGGGACCTATTGCCGGCAGCGTTGACGACCCAGTGTCCTCCCCACGCCCGTGGGGGTGAGCCGGTGTCCTGGTTGCGGGAACATAACCCGGGCGGGTCCTCCCCACGCCCGTGGGGGTGAGCCCCATCAACTGCCACGGCCCACGATGCAAGTGATGTCCTCCCCACGCCCGTGGGGGTGAGCCGCCAGCATGATGCGCGCCCGGTTTGGCTGGGACGTCCTCCCCACGCCCGTGGGGGTGAGCCGGAGTTCCGTTTGGAGCCGGTCCGCTTCGGCTTGTCCTCCCCACGCCCGTGGGGGTGAGCCGATCCGGCCGCCGTCCTTGGTGGTGCCCTTGGCGTCCTCCCCACGCCCGTGGGGGTGAGCCGCGCGTGGGAGGTGCCTGATGGCGTGGTCTGCGGTCCTCCCCACGCCCGTGGGGGTGAGCCGGGGTACGCGGATGCTCTGGAGTCGGCGTTCCAGTCCTCCCCACGCCCGTGGGGGTGAGCCGCGGCCGGTGGGGGTGTGCAGGAAGTTGCTGTCGTCCTCCCCACGCCCGTGGGGGTGAGCCGGTGTTAGGAGCAGCCTTGATGAGCTCGTCTCGGTCCTCCCCACGCCCGTGGGGGTGAGCCGGTGTTAGGAGCAGCCTTGATGAGCTCGTCTCGGTCCTCCCCACGCCCGTGGGGGTGAGCCGGTGGTCGTCACCTTGTCGGCCATGATTTCCTCGTCCTCCCCACGCCCGTGGGGGTGAGCCGGAGAACGCCGACCCGTACGGATCGCACAGCGGGTCCTCCCCACGCCCGTGGGGGTGAGCCGCTGCGCGCGCACCGCGCCGCTCAGGAGCGTCTGTCCTCCCCACGCCCGTGGGGGTGAGCCGCAGGACGCGGGTGTCAACGGTCACGAGCGTGTCGCCGCTGGTGGCCAGGTAAATGTCCCCAGGTTCTCGAAGTTGACTACTTCTTGATCAAGCGTCCGCCGCTGCGGGTCCGGGCCTGCCGCATGCGGAAGGACTCACCTTCGGTGACCACGACGATGCTGTGGTGCAGGAGCCGGTCCAGCAGGCTGACCGCGGTGGTGTGCTCGGGCAGGAAGCGCCCCCACTGGTCGAAGGGCCAGTGCGAGCCGATCCCGAGCGCGCGCCGCTCATAGGCCGCGGCGACGAACCGGAACAGCAGCTGGGCGCCGGTGTCGTCCAACGGGGCGAACCCGACCTCGTCGATGATGACCAGGTCGGCGCGGAGCAGGTTCTCGATCACGCGGCCCACGGAGTTGTCGGCCAGGCCCCGGTAGAGAGCCTCGACCAGCTCGGCGGCGGTGAAGTAGCGCACCTTGTGCCCGGCCTGGATGGCCGCGATGCCGAACGCGATGAGGCTGTGGGACTTGCCGGTGCCGGCCGGCCCGACCGCGCAGTAGTTCTCCGCGGCACGCACCCATTCCAGCGAGGCCAGGTAGTCGAACGTCGCGCGAGGAATGGAGGAGGCGGTGACGTCGAACTCCTCGATGGTCTTGACGACCGGGAACGTGGCGGCTTTCATCCTGGCGCGGGCGTTGGACTCATCTCGGGCGGCCAGTTCGGCGTCGATGAGGGTGCGCAGGAACTCCTCGGGGTTCCAGCGTTGGGTGCGGGCGGTGACCAGCAGTTCGGGGGCCAGGCGCCGGATCGTCGACAGTTTCAACCGGCGCAGGCCGGCGTCCAAGTCGGCTGCCAGGGCGGGAGCGGCGCTCGCGGTCACCAGGCACCTTCGATCGCCTCGAGCTTGTCGAGGGTGTAGTCCGACAGCGGCCGGGTCGGCACCTGCGGCAGCTTCAGCACCAGCGCGGTCCCGGGCGGGCGGACCTGCGCCGTTCCGGCTCCGGCGGCCAGGATCGAGCGGACGTCTTCGGCCCGCCGGCGGCGGAAGGCAACCGCCCGCTCCAGCGCCGTGCGCAGTTGCTCGTCTCCGTGGGCGGCGCGCAGCGCGGCCATCTCGACCAGATCAGCGGCAAGGCGGGTGTTGCCGGATGCGGCCGAGCCGGCCAGGAAGGTCTCAGCGATCGGGCCGAGCGCCAAGAACGCCTTCTCGGTCTCGGTCCTGGCCCGGGCGGCGCGCCGGGGCGCGGGCCGGGGACCGCCGTAGTGCTCGTCCAGGACCGACGCCTGGCCGGGAGCGATGGGGGCGTGGTCGGCGACGACTTCACCCGTGGCCATATCAGCGATCAGCAGCCGGCCGCCGCTCTCGACCACCGAGACCGTGGCGCCGATCCAGCGGGTGGGCACCGAGTAGCGGGCCGAGCCGAACCGCACACACGACAGCTTGTCCACCTTGCGCGTGACCGCCGGGGTGCCGATCTGCGGTCGCAGCGACGGCAACGCGCCCATCACCTCACGCTCGGCCGCCAGCCGCTCCAGGGGGATCGCGCAGATCTCCGAGTGCACCACCGTGTTGACCTCCGCGCACCACTGGCGGGCCGCGACGTTGGCCGCCATCAAGTCATTGAAAGGGGCCTGGGGGACGACCAGGTCACGCTTGGCGTAGCCGACCAGGTTCTCCACGATCCCCTTCGACTCCGGGTCGGCCGCCTCACACCAGTCCGGGCGGAAACGGTAGTGGCTGGCGAAACGGACGTAGTCGGCGGTCGGGATGACCTTGTTGGCGACCACCCCGCCCTTCAGGCAGCCCATCCGGTCGGCCAGCACCGCCTTGGGGACGCCGCCGAGTTCCTCGAAACACTCCGCCGGTAGCGCCAACGTGGTGGCGGCGCGCTCGTTGTCGGCGAAGCGGACGAACCGGTAACGCGACCAGGCCAGCACCGCGCAGAACACATGCAGCCCGCCCCCGGCGTTGCCCCAGTCGATGACCAGCATCTCCCCGGGCGCCCACACCGCCGGACGGCGCCCCCGGTGGTGGCCTTGCCGCCAGGCCTTCTTCTGCGCGGCGACCAGACGTCGGAAGTTACGCGCTGAGCCGGTGTATCCGGCGGCCTTGGCCAGCGGCAGCAGCCGTTTGGCGGAGATCTTCCCCGAGGTGTTCTCCACCTTCTTGGCCACCAGGTCGGCCACCGCGTCGTAGTTGCGGTCACGGCGTTTACGGCCCGGCGCCTTGTCCCCAGCCAGCGCCTTCTCGATGATGCGTTTGACGGTCTTGTGCGTGGTGCCGCACATCTGGGCGGCCCCGCGGTAGGTGCCTACCTCCCGGTAGGCGGCGATGATGTCCATGACTTCCCCCGAAGATTTCATGGCCGGGCAGACTCCCTGGGCGGTGATCTCGTGACTGGCTGACACCGTCACGATCACCGTCCAGGGCCCCTACTTCATGACGACACGCGCATGACAAGCACGAGAAGCGGGGACTTAAACCGGCCACCAGCGGTGACCTCGAACTGGCCACCTGTGGGGACTTTTACAGGGCCACGGACACGGGCGTACCTGTGCGGCAGACGCTGTCCTCCCCACGCCCGTGGGGGTGAGCCGATGTCCCGGAGGGCCTGCCACTGCGCGCCGTCGTCCTCCCCACGCCCGTGGGGGTGAGCCAGGTCACCAACGCCCGTAAGGACGCGGTGGAGGTCCTCCCCACGCCCGTGGGGGTGAGCCAGGAGATCTGCTACCACGGCGACGACAACGGCCCGTCCTCCCCACGCCCGTGGGGGTGAGCCGCGGACCACCCGCCGAACCTACCGGTGTCCTGGGTCCTCCCCACGCCCGTGGGGGTGAGCCGCGGACCACCCGCCGAACCTACCGGTGTCCTGGGTCCTCCCCACGCCCGTGGGGGTGAGCCATCTCGCGGACGAAGGCCGACCGCGAGACCGGCGTCCTCCCCACGCCCGTGGGGGTGAGCCGCCCCGCTCCACGTCCTACCTGGCGAGCACTCAGTCCTCCCCACGCCCGTGGGGGTGAGCCGGTCAGGTAGCCAATCAGGCAAAACCGGACACAGTCCTCCCCACGCCCGTGGGGGTGAGCCGTCGTCGTCCACGTTCGCCGCGCGGACGGATTTGTCCTCCCCACGCCCGTGGGGGTGAGCCGTCCTCGGAGGCGAGAGCACGGGCGACACGGGCGTCCTCCCCACGCCCGTGGGGGTGAGCCGGAGACCGCCGACCACCAGATGACCGTCATGCAGTCCTCCCCACGCCCGTGGGGGTGAGCCGTTCGCGGGGAACCCGGTGACGGACTGGAACCCGTCCTCCCCACGCCCGTGGGGGTGAGCCGTTCGGGTGGGGCGTACGCCCAGGAGAGGAGGTGTCCTCCCCACGCCCGTGGGGGTGAGCCGTTCGGGTGGGGCGTACGCCCAGGAGAGGAGGTGTCCTCCCCACGCCCGTGGGGGTGAGCCGAGAGCACCACATGGACACCGCCGTCCTGGACCGTCCTCCCCACGCCCGTGGGGGTGAGCCGACGCGCTTGTATCCGTCCCGTTTGATCAGGGAGTCCTCCCCACGCCCGTGGGGGTGAGCCGACGCGCTTGTATCCGTCCCGTTCGATCAGGGAGTCCTTCCTCCCCACGCCCGTGGGGGTGAGCCGATGCTGGCCGCCGCGCGTGCCGACCTCGGACTGTCCTCCCCACGCCCGTGGGGGTGAGCCGCTGCTGCGCGTCTCGGTCGAGCTGTCCCAGAAGTCCTCCCCACGCCCGTGGGGGTGAGCCGGGCGGGGTCAAGCAGGGCGACGACGTGACCGCGTCCTCCCCACGCCCGTGGGAGTGAGCCTCCACCGGCCGCGCCAGTCCCGGGCCTGCCAGGGTCCTCCCCACGCCCGTGGGGATGAGCCGGCCATCAAGACCGGCACGATCCTGCGGGCCGAGTCCTCCCCACGCCCGTGGGGGTGAGCCGGATCAGCACCATGCGCGCCTCACGAGCTGGTGCGGGCCGCCGCGCTCGAGGTGAGTTCGCGTGGTCGGGGAACGGCCGGGGCCTCGTCGGTCGCCGCCGTGGCAGTGGATGTGGCCTTCACGACCTGGTCGATCGTGTGAGGATGGTCGAGAGCGGCCAGGGCCACGGCCGTACGAGCCCGCTCGGCCACGGCCACGTCGATGGCCTGCGACGGAAGGTTGGTACGGCTTTCCAGTGCCGAGCGCAGTTCTTCGACGTGCGGTGGGGCGCCGCCGGGGCAGGCTTCCATCTCGTCGAGGAGTTCCCGTGCCCGCTGCTCGGCGGCGTGCTCCCACCGTGAGCGCTCCCAGTCTTCGCGGAACGGGCCGTGTTCGAAGCGGTCGAACACGGCCTCGTGCCCCTCACCGACGGTCACGACGGGACGGCGCGGGGCAGGGTCGCGGGCGTCGCGGGAGAACGACGCGGCGGTCTCGCGCATCGCCTCCAACCGCCCCAGCCCGTCCGCGCGTAGCTGGTCGTAGTGCGCCATCGCGTGTGGGTGCAGCGTGCGGAGTCGTTCCTCGCATTTGCGTACGGCCGCCTCGGCGGTGGGGTCGTCGTCCGCGTGTGGGACGGCCGCGCTCCAGATCCTGCCGACGTCGAGCAGGTCGGCCTCGCCGAGCCAATGTGCGTCGTGGGCGGGTGCCCAGCGTGCCCGGGCGGCCTGCCGTAGGGCGTGCGCCTGCTGCTCCAGTGCCCGTCTGGCCGCGAGGTCACGGGCCTGCGCGATCTCGGCACGGCGTCGCTGCACGTCGACTGCGACTTGGGCGGCGACCGTGAGCAGCGAGGTCAGCTGGGCCGTACGGCCTGCGGCACGCCCCAGCGCCTCGCGAATCGGATCACCGTAGTGTTCACCATCCATGTCGAGGCTCCCTGATGCCGGCGGCGGGCTGCCCTGGCGGGTCCTGGCGCAACCGTACGGGCGGAGCCTGGCCGGGGGGCGTTGCCGACACCGTGACCTGGGTGAGCAACCGGTCCGCGGCCTGGCGGGCGGCATCGGCCTGGGCCGCCTGCCGCTGCGCCCGGCGCAGGTCGGCGACCGAGGCGACGAGGGAGGCCAGGGCGCCGGCCAGGGCGACGCCGGCGAGCGTCGTGTCCCGGCCGCCGGTGGTGCCGGCGAGCGCCAGCAACCGGGCGGCGGCGCGCAGCCGTACGCCCTCCGGCGAGATCACCGGGATCCGCCCGTAGGCGTTGCGTGCGGCCCGCTCATACTCCTCGGCCGCCCTCACCAGGACCGGGTTGCCGAGCGCGGCGGCGGCGACGCGCAGGACGTCGGCTGTAGCCCAGGCGATGTCGGCGGCGGAGTCGGGGTCCTGCCGGATGCGGGCTGCCGCAGTCGATGCCGCCTGGGCGGCCTCGCCGTACAGTGCCTCCCGCTCGGCTTGGGTCCATCCCCGGCCGCCGGCGGCCCACCGCTGCCTGAGGCGGGGCAGGGTGAGCCAGCCGGCCAGACGTCCCCCGCCGTACCAGACCGGCTCGGCCGGCGGGGTCGTGCCGGGCAGGCTGACGGCGTATCCGGTGACCTGGCCGGGGTTGATCTCGCTGTGACGCAGCCGTACCAGCACACCCGCCTCGGCCAGGCGGTGGAAGAAGTCTTCCTCGCCGTGCGCCTCGCGGGCGGCGGCCGCGGCCTTCTCGCGGAGCTCGTCTCGGGGCGTACGACGCCAGCGGGCGCACAGCTTGGGCCAGGTCAGGTCGGCGGCCAGCTTTCCGCCCCCGTACCAGGCCAGGGCCCCGGCGGGGGTTCGGTGGTGATCGAGCGCGACCGCGTACCCGACGACCCGGCCGCTCTCTCCCCTGCGCAGCCTGACCTGCACGCCCGCCTGTGCCAGCCCGCGCAGGAAGTCTTCGGGTGAGGCAGCGGCGGCGGCAGCCGCACCGACCCGGCGGTGCAGGCCCTCGCGCGGGATCTCATCCCAGCCGTGCCGGCCGGTCTGCTCGCGCTCGCCGCGGGTGGGCCGCCGGGCCGCCGTACGGTCCCCAGGAGCGGTACGGCGCAGCCCGAGCTCGACCTCCATCGCCCGGCAGGCCTCCCGCACCCGGTAGAAGTCGTTGGAGATGCCAGGCCTGTGGCCGTCCTGGCGGGCGAGGGTGGCGACGATGTGGATGTGGTTGTCGCCGTGGTGGACGGCCACCCAGCGCACCGCCTCGGTCTCCTGGCCATGTGGGGCGAGCCCGGTCCTGTGCATGATCTCGCGCGCGACTCGGGCCCATGCGGCGTCGGTCAGCTCCCGGTCCTGCGGGGCGGCGCGGGCGATGCAGTGCCAGACGCGCTCGGCCTCGCCGATGGCCGCGGGCGGCTGCCGCAGCAGGGCGGCGAGCCGGGCCAGGTCGTGTTTTCCGTTCGGCCGCAGGGGTGGCTCGAGTTCGGCCGGATCCCGCCATCCGGCGACCAGGTGCGGGTTGACGTGTTCGCTGGCCCTGCCCGGGCCGTACAGGTAGGCGAGCAGTCCGGTCACGCGGCCGCCACGCCGCACCTTGCCGATCATGGGAGTTTCCGCAGTACGGCGCCGGCCGCCTCGTCGAGCCGTCCGACGAGCCGCATGCAGGCCGCCGCATACGAGCGCAGGGTCGGCGGCTCCTCCCCGGTCGAGTGCAGCACCGCCACCGTCTGGTTGAGGTTCACCCCGATGCGCCGGACCTGCTCGCTCGCCCGCATGAGCTCCCGCAGCGCCTCCCGCAATGGGGCGACCTGCGGGCCGGCCTCTCCGCGGGCGGCGGCCAGGGCGGCGTTCGCCGCGTACGCACCCCGTGACAGTCCCTCGCGGACGGCGGCATCCTCCAGCTCGGCGTACTCGCCGTCGTCGAGCCGGAACTGCACCACGTGGGCCCGCTTCGCGCCCCGCCGTCTGCGACGCCGCCCCTGTCCGTCCCCGTCCATCGCCTCGAACGCTGGCCGTACGGCGTTGCCCCCGATGTGACCACGACCGAGGTCGTTTCCGTCGGATCCCGGCCCCGAAGCTGAGTATGATTCCGAGTATGAGCGGAGATCGGAAGGCGCGAATCACCATCACCGTGGACCCCGACGTCCTGGAATACGCCGAACATCTGGTCGCCGCGGGCAAGGCCACCAGCGTGGCCGCCGTCTTCAACGACGCCATCGCGGAAAAGCGCATCACCGACCAGCGTGCGCTGGCCCTGCTACGCGAACGCGCCCGGCAGGCCGACCCGGCGCGGGTGGCCCGCATGATGCGGCATGTGAACCGCCAGCTCGCCGAGCGCGGTTTCCCGGCGGCCTCCGGTGAGTGACTTCACCCCCACGCCGTACATTCTCGACACCAGCATCCTGGCCGACGTCGCCCGTGGGGACGCCGACCTGATCGGCCTGCTGCAGGACTTCGACCGGGCGGGCCAGCCGCTCATCATCCCCGCGCTGGCGGCCACCGGCGCGCTCCTCGACGGCCGCGGATCACCCGAAGCGCAGGCGCTGCTCGCCGGCCTGGCCGCGTTCGAGCACGCCATCGTCGCCCCGCTGGACGGCATCGCCCAGGCCGCCAAGCTCGTCGACACGATGGCCGCCACCGGGCTCGACGTCCACGACGCGCACGCCGCCGCCATCGCGGATGTGTCGATCTGCCCGATTCTCACCCTGCGCGCCGAGAGATGGCGGCGGCCGTCCCACGCCATGGACAACCCGCTGCACGTCATCGAGATCGCCGACCCCGACGAGTAGGCCGCGCTCTGCCGGGCAGGCGTTGACCGCCGGGCCGTTAGGCCACCTGTCGCACGACCGCGCCCGGTCGTACGGCTCCCGCCTCCGGGAGCCGCATAAGCATGGCTTACACATATCTTGCTTCCGCGTCTGCGGCGGGTTCACGGTGACTGAAGGTTCTTCAGCGGGAACCCGCCGCTGTTCGGCGTTCCAGGGTCGCGATTGCGTCGGGTTCGGGTGCGACTCACGCCGGGGACGGTGGTCGACGTCGGGTGCCGGAGTAGGAGGCGGCGGGAGCCTCGGCTGAGGCGGTGGCGGTTTCGATGGGTCGCTCGAGCAGGTGCCGGGCGATGTCGGCGTAGGCGATCGCGGTCGCCGAGCTGAGGTTGAACGCCATCGCCAGGTGCAGGGGGTCGGCTTCGACCGCGAGCGCTTCGTGCAGAATGCGGTCACCGCGGATCTGCTCGAGCTGGACGCCCTGCAGCAGCAGATGGCTGCTGAGGTAGTAGTCGCTGACCGGCTGGGTGCCGGTCGCGGTGACCGTCGAGACCAGCACGTACCGGTTCGGCGTGTGCGGCCAGGTGCACTGGCGATGCTCGAGCCAGGCGACCAGGGCATCTCGCACGAACTCCGGCAGCCGTTGAAAGTGACCGCCGAGCCGGATGCGCCGACCAGCGAGGTCGACGTCATCGAGGGTGAGCTCGCGGATCGCGGTCGCACGCGCGGCGTGGACGGCGGCCAGAGCGACGACCAGCCGCTGAGCCGGAGTGACCGCCACGCGCCGGACGGCGGCGATCTGTGCGTCGGTCATCGGGAGCAGCATGCGTGCCGGGGCTCGGCCGACGTGCAGCCGGCGGGTCGGGTCGGCGAAGATCAGACGCTTCCGCTTGGCGAAGCCAAACAGCGACCGCACCGCGGTGAAGGTGCCCGCGCGGCGGTGCCCGCGCAACTGGTCGAGGACGGCACGAACGTCGTTCTCGGTGATCTCACGCAGCTGGTCGCGGGTCGCCGCCCAAGTCACCAAGTGCGGCCGGACCCGCCCGAAGTAGGCATACAGCGTCGAGTGCGACCGCGGGCGAGCGCGCTGGTCGCCTTCCAAGAGCAGCAGCAGCCACGCGCGGACCTCGGCACGGAATCCGGGCGGAACGGCCTGGCAGCTCTGCTCGATCCAAGCCCGCATCGTGGGCACGATGTCGTCGACGAGCAGCCCGAGCTCGTCCAAGACCTGCGCCATCCTCGCGAGCCGACTACCCCTGGAGACGCCGGTCACCGCCTGGAGGTCGCTCAGCTGGACCGGCTCACCCTCGGGGTGCCCCTCAAGCACGGCACGCAGGCCGGCCAGCACGCGCCAGCGGGAGGAGGTACTCCAATCCGCGATCTCGGCGGCCTGCCCTGCATGCCGCAGCACGACCTGCATCGTCGGCGCGAGGGCGGGCTCGCCGGCCACGTCGTCGTAGTCGGCCGTGGCGCTGTGTCGGCGAGCGACAGGTGGGCGGCAGGTGTGGCAGTGCCGCCGACGCCGTCCGCCGCGGCGCTGTCTTGCGCTGCGGTCGACCGGGCCACCGCAGGTCAGGCAGGGCGCATCACCGGCCCCGTCCACCTGGGCAGGCCGGTGCGGGCGGCAGGTGTGGCAGTGCAGGCGCGGCCGCCCGCCGCGTGGACCGGTGCTGCGCTCGACGGGTCCTCCACAGGTGTGGCAGGAGGCTGCGTCGGCGTGGTCTGCCATGGGCCTGTCAGCGTGGCGGCAGCGAGCGGCCGGTTCTCGGCCTGGGCGTCACGACCCGAACCGGGCCCGTGGCAGTGCCCTGCTGCCCGACCGCGGTGCCGGTCGCCTCGGTGCCCGACCTGGGTGCCGGAACCTTATCCGGTTCCGCGGTGATCAGCTCGCTGATCTCACAACCGAGCACCGCGCAGAACGCATCCAGCTCTTCGGGGCGCAAAACACTGGGCTGGCCCGACCACAGGCCCGACATCTTCCCCGTGCTCAACTCCACGCCGCGGTCGGCGAGCATCCGCCGCAGTTCACTGGCCTTCCAGATGCCGCGGTTGGCCGCCGCCAGGCGCAGGTTCCACTTCATCCAATCAGTCCTTCCCACCGCTGCGCGGCGCGCTGCTGGCCGCGCATCACGGCGTCCTCGATGCGGGTCGCGTGCACGTGGACATACCGCATCGTCGTCGAGATCCACGAGTGGCCCAGCAGTTCCTGAATCGCGATGATGTCCACTCCCGTCTGGTAGAGCTGGCTCGCGCAGTAGTGCCGCAGGACGTGCGGGGTCAGCCTGCCCGCCCAGGCGGGCAGGTGCCGGGCCACCGCGCCCGTCAACGCGCGCCGGACCACATCGGGGCGCACCCGCGTGCCCGGGCCGTCGCTGCGGCGACGCTCGGAGGGGAACAACGGCGCGCCCGGCAGCGCGTGGTCGGCGTCGAACTGCCCCCATACCTCCTCCACGAACCACGCCAGTGCGCGGTCGGCGCCGCCGATCAGCGGCACCACCCGCTGCTTGGGCCCCTTGCGGCGGGCGCCCTTGCCATAGCGGACGTTGAGCTTGCCGAACCGGCCCAGCTCCCACCGGACGTCGTCCAGGTCGAGCATGCAGGCCTCGTTGATCCGTAATCCCACATCCGCCGACAACCGGGCCACGATGTAGTTGCGGGCAGCCGGGGCGAACTTCCGGCAGGACGCCAGCTCCTCGCGCCAGCCGGCGAACAGCTGCTCCAGCTCCGCCTCGGTCGGCGGGATCCGCAGCCGCGCCTCGACCGACATCCGGGGCCGGTTCATCTCATCGATCGGGCACTCGACGACCCGGCCGGTCAGCTCGTGCAGCTCGACCTTGTGGCGCAGCTCCATGAACTCGAAGTAGGTCACCAACGCCTGCGCCCGGGCCGCCCGCGTCGAGGGCGACACCCCGCGCAGGGCAGTGCCGAAGTAGCGGTCGGCGTCTGGCGGCTGCATTTCCCACAGCGGCCGGTCGAACCACTTGCGGATCAGCTCGAGGTGGGTGGTGTCGCCGCGGATCGTGCTGTCGGCCAGCCCTGCCGCATGCCGCGCGAGCACGAATCCGGCCAGCACGTCCAGCTCGAAGTCGGCGAGTTCCTCCTCCGTCGCCGGTGCCCGGCGCTCCCGCAGGGAGCGCACCACCGCGAGCGACAACTCCCCTCCTCGATGTTCAGCCAGAGTGAAACATCATCATTGATGCGGTGATTCTTTCAGGTATGGCAGAGATCCTTCAACCCTCCGCCTTGATTCTCCTGAGACACCCGATGTCACTGGCCAGGTGCTCAAACGCGTCCCGAAGCAACACAAGGGCAGCCAGAAACCGAGCGGTTATTGCATAGGAGTACATCGCGTTCACCCACGCTGAAGGTTTCCACGATTGTCCTGGGCCGCCGAACCTGACGGATGTCAGACCCAGGTTGCGACCGATCTTGCGAAGGTCGGAATCGCCCTCCTGATTCGCTGCCGAGGATCCGGCCGCCAGCGGGGCCGAGATGATCTGCTCGGTGAGCCGGCCCACGCCCGGCTGAGGCTGAGGCCCAGAGCTCCGGCGCCGCGGACGGCCTGCCGGAGCTCTGGAAGCCGGGCCACGCCCAGCGCGGCTGCCAGTCCCTCAGCGGGGCGGCGACGATTACTGCTTGACCTTTTCGATGATCTTGCGCAGCCGTATCGCCTCCTCCGAATCGCCGATTCCGCCGAGCTTGAGCCCTCGAGCGATGGGCTTGAGCCGCCAGGCGGGGAGGACCACCGCCGCGCCACACAGCGCCGCGAGGGTGGAGCGGTCCGAGCCGGGGCTCTCGTCTCGCATGTACGTGAGCAGCGCGTCGGCGAGATAGCACTGGGTCTCGATCGTGACGCGGCCCGCCGGCTTCCCGAAGAAGTCGATGAGCAGCGGCATCACGGTGGCCTTGGCCTCCACGTTCTGGATCGCGAACGCGCAGTATGAGGCCACGATGCTGTTCCGGTACCGCGCGATGCGGGGATCGTCATTCGGGACGAGAGCCAGCGCCTGCAGGTGCTCTTTCACCGGGTCGACTGTGAGCGCGGCGAGATCGACCGGCGTCTTGCTCGGCTCTTTCGCACCGGGGGGCGTGCTGGTCGCCAGGTGGCCGAACGCGTAGAAGCACTCGACCATCGTCTCCTTCGACTCGTGGCCGGGGTTGATGCGCACGTACTGCCCCGAGGTGCCGCCGACGCTTGGGATTCCGCCGACGTAGGACGTCCGGAGGAACGAGAAGCTGTCGCGTTGATCGATCGTGACGAGCTGATTGAACAGTTCGTCGACATCGCCGGTGGGCGTTGAGCGCAGGAGCAAAGGGATGCCGTCCACATACGGAGCCCCCTGCTTCAGGTCCGATCGAGCGATCGGCCAGCAGAACTCGTCCACGAACTTGGCGTTCCTGGCGGCACTGCGCACCAGCTCCAGCTCGTCGCGATGTCCGTGTTTGAGCATGTGCACCACGAGCTGCGCCTCGTCGTACCGGGCGAGATCAAGGGCAAGGTCCTGCAACAGCGCCTCGGCTCGCGCGAACGCGGATTTGGGGTTGTCCTTCATCGACAGCATCGTGAGATCCCCGGCGGCCACCTTGCCGGTGCCGAAGGAGGCGTACTTCTGGAAGCTCTTGCACAGGAAGACTTCAAGGCTTCCATCGGCGATGGCGCCTTTCAAGCCGTCGAGCACGACCTCGAGCTGGGTCTTGCCGCCGGGCCTGGGCGCGATCTCGATGGTGGTGTCGAGTATCAGCGCGAACGGCGCGTCATCCGTCTTGCGTGTCTTCAGGCCTTCCAGCACGCCGGCCACGAGCTTGTCCTCCGCCGGCGCGATGTAGGGCGTGCTCGGGTTCAGTGCCGCGATCAGGACGTCCTTGTGCGGCGTCACCGTCTCGCCTTTCTTGAGTTTGCCGAGCAGCAGCGCGGTCTCGTAGTAGTCGATCTCTTCGGTGGAACGCGAGACCTGACCGTGACCCCGCGACGACAGCGCGATGTACAGCGCCGTCCCGAGTGCGTCCATGCCGCTCGTCATGAGGTGGCTGTCGAGCTGGATCCGTTCGTCGACCAGTCGCGCAATGCTCGGCGCCCGTTCCAGCAGGACCTCCCGCATCGTCCTGCGATAGTCGGTCCACGTGTAGTACTTGCCCGCGGCTACCACGATGCCGATCTCGTCCATCATGAGGTCCACCGCGCGCATCGCCACCGACGGGTTCTCCTCGTTCTCCACGACGATGTCGAGGAGCCGGCTCAGCGAGACCAGGGCGTTGGCGGTCAGCGCGTCGAAGCGTTTCGGGCCGAGTTTGTCGGTGAGGCCAAGCACGAGGTGCTCGATCATGGCGCACACGGGCGCCAGTTCGCCCTTTCCGCGCGCGATCTCCTGCAGCCGCGAGAACGGGCTGCAGGTGATGAGCTGTGCGAGGTCGGCCTGTGTGTCGACTGTGAAGTCCTTCGGGGGCGGGTTCTTGCCCACGTCCATGAGCTCGTACAGCTGGTACGCCGACGGTGTCGCGCCGAGATCCCGCAGGATGTGCTCCCAGTCGACGCCGCTGGGCTTGTCGGTGCCACTCAGCACGCTGATGCCCGACTTTCCGACGAGCGGCCTGATCGTGAGCCCGGCCAGCGCCTCCGTGCTCACCACCATCCCGAGCTTGCGCAGCACGCGCGGGCTGTTGACCAGGATGTCTCCTGGGCCCGGCTTCCCGCCCACCTGCAGCTTGTCCAGGAAACTCCGCATGGCTTGGCGGAAGTTCGTGCGCCAGTAGGTGACCGCGAGCTGGTTCTGGGCCGACAGGCCGCCCTTGTCGTTGCGCTGGGTCCTCGCCGCCCGGAAGCCGATCTGCTCGACGAGGTGCTCCTGCGTCGTACCCTTCACCGTCTTACTGAGCTCGATGCGGCGGTTCTTCGAGTACGGGAGTCTGCTGCCGCCGATGGAGTTGACGAGCTTCAACGCCTCCAGGAGGTGGCCTATCGACGATGCGTCGCGCACGTCGTCGGTGCGCTGCTCGAGCTCGGCCAGGTCGACGGTGACCTTGTCCGTCGTGACGAGGTTGAGCGCCTCAAGCTTCTGCCTGTCGCGGCCACCCGGGGTCTTCTCCGGGAGCTTCTCAAGCTTCTTCGGCGGCAGGAGGTCGAGGCGGTGAGACACGTCGTCGTGCTGCGGCACCGCCTGTTCCTTCGGCGTCTCCAGCGTCGAGTGAGTGAGACGAACCTCGGCGGTCTTCTTGAGGAAGCCGCGGGCGACCTCGCCGTGGAGCCGGGACGCGATGAGCCGGGACATCGAACTGCGCTCGCGTGCCGAGCGCTTGGCCAGCGTCTCGGCGATGAGGTTCACGGAGGCGAGCGCCTCGGTCGGGCTCATCTCCTTCTCCAGCGCCTCGGCCACCGCCTCGGCGGTGGTCTCGTTGGGCTCCTTGACGAATGCCTGCCAGCCCTTCGGCAACGCCGCTTCTGTCGAAGACTCGCTCGACATGCTTGACATGACTTCCTCCTGTTGGTCCATGTGCAGAGACGGACTTACGACGCCGGCGGCTCCCTGATGCTCGACCTCGGACCGTTCCAAGTCAATGGGTGCGGGCTCCCGGGCCGCATTCGGACACGTCGGTTGCACGCCGGAGCGGCTTCGCACGGATTCAGCGCTGACCGGCCGACTGGTGCACTGACGGGATCAGACCACCCGATCGGGTCGGTGATGGGCAGCCTGCAAGATCCTTTACAAAGTAAGTAAGCGATGGGAAGGGGGCGCCCAGACTCGGATCGAGCCCTCCTCTTCATGTTCGCCACGGACGCAGCGGCCATGGATCTCGGTTCCGGTGCCCTTCAGGCGAAGATCACGGACTGGCTCTTTACTAGATCACCTCAACGCACTTCGGAGTGCATAGTCGCAGGTAGAAGCCGATAGGTAAGACGATAGGCAAGACGATAGACGACCAATAGATAGTTAGATAGTAAATCAGATGACCTTATGATAGTGATTTAGATATGTAAACCAGTAGTGATATAAATCGTAAATTACAATGGCCATCAGATGGGAGATCAATAGTAATTACGACAGTGTTTTGAATTGACCGATAGGTGTACCGATAGCTCGTCCGTCAGAGCGCCAGGGAGTGAGTGGGCAAGGGGCGACGCAGGACCGCCCGTGGGGGCAGGTACGAGCGGAGCGGCACGGGGACGGGAGCGGGGCGGCCAGGGGGCCCCCGCCCGCAACGGCAGATGTGTGCTCAGCGGCAGAACCCGGGGATATGACGCGCGCGGAACAAGGGACACGCCGGAAACTTGAACCGCTCGGGTGCTTGAACGCCCCACCACGCCTCTGCTACCACGGATGCGAACTACAACCAGGGATAGAGGAAACCGACATGAGCAGCCCCGCTGGATGGGTTGAGGACGAGGCGGCGCGAGCCGCAGCGTTGAAGCGCGTTATCGCGGTCGTCAACGAGAAGGGAGGGGTGGGTAAGACCTCCATCACGGGCAACCTCGCAGGACAGGCGGCATCGGCGGGTTACCGCGTACTGGTGGTGGACCTCAACCGACAGGCCAACCTGGCGCAGGACCTCGGGTACCGGCACAGGCCCGAGGTCGACGACGAAGGGGCGGACCTGCTGACGGCCATCATGACGGGCCAGCCGATGAGACCGGTGAAGGGCATTCGCGAGAACCTGGATGTGATTCCCGGCGGGACCCAGCTGGAGAACCTCACCGGGGTCATGCTGACGCGGATCCAGAACCACGGGGAGACGGCGTTCCTGTCGCTCGCCAAGGTGCTCGCGCAGACGGCCACCGAATACGACCTGGTGATCATCGACTGTCCGCCAGAGAACACGATCCTGGACGACCTCGCGCTGGGGGCGGCGCGATGGGTCCTCATCCCGACCAAGAGCGACGACGGCGGCGTCGAGGGCATGCGGCTGGTGGCCCAGCGCTTCGTGAAAGCCCGAAAGATCAATCCGTCGATCGGGCTCCTCGGCGTTGTGCTGTTCGCCACCGGCACCACCTCCACCCAGATTCACGCGCAGGTCCGCAAGAAGGTCGCCGCGGCGTTCGGCGGGCAGTCCCCGATGTTCCAGACGCGCATCCGCCACTCGGAGCGGGTCGCGGTCGACTCACGTAAGGGACGCCTGGCCCACGAGCTGGAGCAGGCCGCCAAGGACCAGCCGCGGTGGTGGCAGGCCCTGCGTGAAGGCAAGCAGATCGAACGGATCTCGCCCACGGCGGCAAGCGTCTCCGCCGACTACCAGGCGCTCGCGGTCGAGGTGCTCAGCGTTCTGGCCGCGGCCGAGCAGGAGGCCGCCGTATGAGCGACGACCTCTCCTCGATCTTCGGAACACCCGCGACCGCCCTGGGGGGCATCCTCTCCAGGAAGTCTCCGTCGCCGGCGGGTCAGGACCAGCCGGAGGCGGGAGCCGTACGGACCCGGCCCGAAGAGGCGCCTCCCGTCGAGCGGCCAGCAGTGCCCGCGGAAACGGGTGAGAACGATGCTCCTGCCGTACGTGAGGAGCCCGAGGCGAGGCCGGAGCCGCCGAGCACCTCCACCGCGCCGAAGCGGACCCAGGAGGATCACGGGAGCCCCGCTCGCACGGCTCCCCCGGCCAAGGAACGTGCCCGCACCGCGCCCGCCGGGGCCGATCGTCCTCATGTCACGCCGGCCAAGCCCAAGCGGCCCGCGGCATCCCGTACGGCTCCCGCCGCTCCCGCCGTCCGGGAGCCGCGTGCCGTACGGCCGGCGGCCACGCCGGCGCCCCGCTCTCGGCCCGCACGGACCTCCGCGCCGGTCGAAGACCTCGACGTGGAGGTCACCTCCCAGTTGTCGGTCTACGTGCTTCCTGAGGCCGTACAGGCGATCCGCCGGGAACGGGAGAGCACCGGCCGTCTCAACGCCGAGATCGCCTTCGACGCGATCGACTCCACCCAGGAGGTCCTGCAGCATCTGGTCGAGGCGCGGCAGATGGCCCCTCGCGCCGAGGGAAGCCTGTTCCCCGCCCGCCGGGCCGCCCGCCGCGGCCGCAGGCGGATCAGCGAGCAGCAGGCCAGGACGCTGTGGACCATCCAGATCACGCAGGCCGAATACCAGGTGCTGAAGGATCTCGTGGCCGAGACCGGAGCCGACTCCGTCAGCCAGCTCGTCTCCGCGGCCATCGAGGCCTACCTCCTGGACGACGACCCGGGACGCTGACCCGTGTGGCCCTTCAAGCCCGCCGGGGCAGTTCGTCTGACCGTGATCAGTAGTGGCGAACGGACACCGAGGTGGGCTGCGGAGTCGGCGATGACCTCGGCCAGCCATCCGACCGCGTCACACGACCATTCGGCGAGGTCCCCGCGCAGCACCACCCCATGCAGGGGTGGACCGCCCCAGAAACCGTCGTCGATCGGCGGAGGGAGGACGTCGTCCCGCCCGATGGCATCGTGAGACCGGTGACCGAACACGTCCTGGTCCAGTCGATCGAGGCGGTCGGCGAGCCGTCCCGCGACGGCGGGGATCGACGGCTCGCGGCCGCTGTTGATGCCGACCTCCACGGATGTCCTCGCCCGCGGGTCGCACCCGGCGAACCAGTGGATCGTACGCATCGACGGTACGGCCACGTACGGCGGGCGAATCGAAGCGTCGAGGCCCTGAACCGGTAGGAGGACCTGTATCGCGGAAAGCTGTGTCTTACCGGCCCGTTCCGTTGTCTCCCCGGCGCATCGAAGGAAGGGCTGGACCGGTAGCGGCCGGTCACCGACCGGCGCGCTTGCCTCCACCTGGAACCACGAGATCAGCCCTGAACCGGGAGCGGCCAGAGGGTGGTTCCACCCGGCGTCGTTCATGCCCCACAGGCCGGAAGCGCCCGGCGTGCCGTCGCCTCGCACCGCAGTCGCCTCGTCGAGCCAGCCCATGGCGAGCGACCGCTGGTAGAACAGCTGGTAGGCGTCGTGCTCGGGATCGTGCCAAGGGTGCGGGACCAGCTCGCCATATAAGGCGGCGAACATGGTGCCCGCAGTCCGACGGCCCGCGGGCACCATGCCCGGCTGTGCTGGGACGCCGCGCTCCGGCATGCTGGGTTCTCCCCTTGTCTCACCGCTGCGACGTCGCTCAGATTAGTTCACCCGGCAGTTGACGTCCGCTGGTTCATCGGCTTCTCGGCGGTGTCGATCTCTGCGCTGACGGATGTCGAGGGTCGCGACCCGGGGACTGAGAGCGTACGAACGGAAAGTCGTGTTAGCGGATCGGCCGGACGGGGCTGGTGTGACATTCCGTCCCGGAGTGGACCTGCCGGAAGATCGGACGGCCCTGGCCGTCTGGATGCGCTCCACCGCCGCGGCGTCGAAGGCGCGATAGCCCGATCGGGCCGGGTCGGCGTCGCGGTGGCCGCACCTCGCCCCAGCGGTCGCGGCGAACGTGGTACTCCCGATCCCTAGGCTCGGAAGAGCTCTGGGCCACCACCGCCGCCGTCCCTAACCTCGGTGGTAAGTCGAGCGGGGCACCGGTCCCCGCTACTTTCCCTCGATCCACTGACAGGAATCGACGACCCCGAAGGAGAAACCCATGAACGGCTCCGACCTCAAGGACTGGTACCTGCGCTACGTGGCGGCGCTCAACGCCCACGAGTTCGACGGTATGGACGAGTTCATCGCCGACGACGTCGTGCTGAACGGCGAACCGGGCACCCGCGACGATGTCATCGCGGTCCAGAAGCACGACATCGACGCCGTCCCGGACCTCCACTGGGAGGTCAAGGAGTTGCTGTTCGACCGGGACCGGATCGCCGTGCGCGCGATCAACACCGGCACCCCGGCGAAGGAATGGCTCGGCGTTCCTCCCTCCGGCGCCTCCTTCGAGATCACCGAGTACGCCATCTACAAGGTCAGCAACGGTCGCTTCGTACAGATGACGGCGCTGCACGACTCGTCCGACCTGCTGCGGCAGCTGGCCGCCTGACTCTCCGAACGCGATTGCCACCGCTACGGAGTCAGGTTCGCGAGCGGAACCGCCTACCGGCCCCCGGTAGGCGGTTCCGCAGGTGGAGCGACTTTGCCGACGCCGTTTCGGCCGATCGAAGCCGCGGCGACCGAAAAGTCCTCGTGCACGTCTTCGTATCCGGTGGTACCGGGTATGCCGGCGGTGTCATCGCCTCGCGGCTCCGGCCTGCTGCTCCACAGGCATGTCGTCGACCAGCCGGAGAGGGACGGCGTTGACTTCCTCCCCTCCCTGAAGGGAGGGGATTCCGACCGTCGCCGGTCGGATCTTCCTGCTTCACCGCCGGTCGCCTCGTCCGAGAGGACTCTCGTTGAGGTCTTACACCAGCTCCACAGGCGTTTTACCTCTCCGCCAGCCCGGCGGCGAGGATGTTACGTGCGGCGTTGACGTCCCGGTCGTGGACCGCCCCGCAGGCGCACTCCCACGACCGGACGTTCAGCGGCATCGCCTCTTGCAGGGTGCCGCACGCCGAGCACAGCTTGCTGCTGGGGAACCACCGGTCCACGGTCACCAGCGTGCGTCCGTACCAGGCGCACTTGTACTCCAGCATCGAGCGGAGTTCCCGCCAGGACGCATCGGAGATGGCGCGGGCCAGGCTGTGGTTGCGGACCATGGTGCGGACGGTCAGGTCTTCCACGGCGATCACTTGGTTCTCGCGAACAAGCCGTGTGGTGACCTTGTGCAGGAAGTCGCGCCGTCGGTCGGTGATCCGCGCGTACACGCGGGCGACCTTCAATCGGGCCTTCTCGCGGTTTTTCGAGCCCTTCTGCTTGCGGGCCAGGGCACGCTGCGCCTTGGCGAGCTTGCGCCGGTCACGCCGCTCATGCCGGGGGTTGGTGACCTTCTCCCCGGTGGAGAGCGTGACCAGGGCGGTGACCCCAGCGTCCACCCCAACCCGGTTCCCACTCGGGTCGAGTGGGCGGATCTTCTCCTCGACCAGAATCGACACGAACCACCGCCCGGCCGCGTCCCTGCTCACGGTGACCGTGGACGACTCCGCCCCCTCCGGAAGCCGGCGCGACCACACGATGTTCAGCGGGCCGTCCATCTTCGCCAGGAACAGCCGCCCGTCCTTCCAGCGGAACGCGGAGCGGGTGTACTCCGCCGACGCACGCGAGCGCTTACGGGACTTGAACGCTGGGTACTTGGCTCGCTTGGCGAAGAAGTTCGCGAACGCCGCTTGCAGGTGCCGAAGCGCCTGCTGGAGCGGCACGCTGGACACCTCGTTGAGGAACGCCAGTTCCTCGGTGCGCTTCCAGGCGGTGAGCATCGCCGAGGTCTCCACGTAGGAGACCCGGCGGCCCTCTTGGGTGTAGGCGCGGGTCCGCTCCTCAAGAGCCTTGTTGTAGACCAGGCGCACGCACCCGAACGTCCGGGCAAGCTCCTCGGCCTGCTCGGGGGTCGGGTAGAAGCGGTACTTGTACGCCCGCTTCACAAGCTGCGCCATGCCTCACATTTTACCGTACGATCAGCTAAGCATCATGCAGGTGTTCGAGACGGCGGTTCGCCTGGCAGCGAACCGCCTATCCCTGCCCTGCTCCGCAGGGGTCCGATTCCTCCCCCGCCTGAAGGCGGGGGTCTCCTCGGAGGTCCTGATGAATCGGCCATGACCACCGGGTGGCCGTCGGCAACGGCCGCACGAGTGAGCTGACCGCCGACCTCGCCCGCTCCGATGACGCCGACGTGGTCACGCGTCGCTTTTCAGCAAGGAGATGATGCCGGCGAGCTCGAGCTTGGACTCGTCCTCGCTGCCCGGGACCGCCGTGTAGGCGACGATCTTGAGGTCGGTGTCCCCGTCCGTCAGGACGTCAGAGTCGACGCTCACCTCCCCGATGACGGGGTGCCGGATGGTCTTGCGGTCCTCGGCGTGCCGCCCCACGGCGGCCTCGGCCCAGAACGCGGCGAACCGGGGATTGCCGGCGACCCTGCTGGCCACCAGCTCGGACACGCGCGGATCGTCGGGGAACCGGGCCGCGGCTCGGCGCAGGTCGGCCACGAGGGCCCGGTCGGCGGCCTCGGCGTTGACCGGGATCACCGGCCAGCTCGTCAAACGGCCGCGGTCCGAGGCGACCGGGAAGCGCAGCCGCACCAAGTTTCGCTCCTCGGCTCCGATCCGCGTGGGTTCGCCGAACAGTGCCGCCCACCTGGCGTTCCACCAGACCAGCTTCCAGTCGGCGGCGAAAACCGCGACCGGAGTGGAGTCGAGCAGGGTCAGCAGCCGTCGCATGCTCGGCGGAATGTCGTCGACGACCCGCTGGTCCTGCGGCGGCCTCAACCCGGCAAGCCGATGGAGGTGGTCCCGCTCGTCCTGGGAGAGCCGCAGCGCGCGCGCCAACGAGCCGACGACCTGATCGGAGGGGCTGACGGCCCGGCCCTGCTCGAGTCGCACAAGATAGTCGACGGACAGACCGGCCAGCTCGGCGAGCTCCTCACGCCGCAGGCCCGGCGATCGACGCGCCCTGTCCACCGGCAGTCCGACGGCTTTCGGTGAGAGCCGATCCCGCCAGGCCCGAAGCGTCGCTCCCAACTGATTGTCGACGACATGTCCGTTGTTCACTCCTGCATCCTAGGAGCCGCGCGTCCGTCTCCGCGCTCGCCCGGGTGGTACTGCTGGTCCTACCGAAAACCGTTCCCTGGCCGGTCCGGGCAGACTCGGCGAGGCTTGGGGCATGTCCAAGACCACATTCATCACCGGCGCCAACAAGGGCCTCGGATTCGAGACCGCCCGCCGCCTCACCGAGCTCGGCCACACCGTGCTCCTCGGTGCCCGCGACGTCGATCGCGGACGCCGTGCGGCGTCAGAGCTCGGTGCCCGCTTCGTTCAGATCGATGTCACCGACGATGCCTCGGTTGCGGCCGCGGCCGCCGACGTCGCGGCCAACGAGGGCCGGATCGACGTCCTGATCAACAACGCCGGCATCACGGGCAGCGTCCTGTCGGCCGAGGAGCTGACCGGCGCGGTGGCCGCTCTGGTGCTCGACACCAACGCGGCCGGCGTAGTGCGGGTCACCACGACCTTCCTGCCGCTCCTACGCGCCTCCGACGCTCCTGCCGTCGTCAACGTCACCAGCGGCCTGGGGTCCCTCGCACTCACCCACGACCCCGAACGGGTCGAGTCGACGGTGATCGCCCCCGCCTACGCGGCCTCCAAGGCCGCCGTCACGATGCTGACCATGCAGTACGCGAAGGCGTTCGGCGACATCCGCTTCAACGCCGTCGATCCCGGCTACACCGCGACCGACCTCAACGGCCACACCGGCACCCAGACCGTGACCGAGGGAACCGACGCCATCGTGACGCTGGCCACCGAGAGCCCCAGCGCCGGAACCGGGCGGATCATCGACCGCTACGGCCCCCTCGCGTGGTGATGCGGAGCGGACGACGCCTGGCCTCCTCCCCGATCCCACCGGCGCTCGCAGCGGCCGCGGAGCGGGATACGACGGCCGTACGCGCCCTCGACCGGACACGCAGGACCTAGCCGGGGGATCGTTTGGATCTTGCCGACCCGAGCGGGGCCTGGCACGGACTCCCCGCTGTCTGAAAGGCGTGGGAGGTGCACCGGTCGCACGCACCAGCCCTCGCTCGGGTCGGCGGCAAGGCACCATGCCCGAGGCCGGCCTGATCCGGACGACACTCCCAGGGCTCCGTGGACGACACCCCGCTGCGTGAGTCCTGGTGCACCGCTCCGGGTCGACCCTCCCGGAACCACCATGCCACCGAAAACACGCCGAGCCGGCCCGCGATCCGCGCGACGCCCGGTTCGTCGCCCATGCGCGTCCGTGACCACGGACGCCTGACCCGGCACCACATCACCGAGAGGAAGACTCATGACCGCACAGCCGCTCAAAGGCAAGACCGCCTTACCGGAGGGTCCCGAGGAGTCGGCGCCGGCATCGTCGCGCGCCTGGCAGCCGACGGCGCGGCAGTGGCGTTCACCTACGCCCGGTCCGATGAGCACGCGGACGCCGTAGCGGCCGCGGTCGTCGCGTCGGGAGGCGCCGCCTTGCCGATCCGCGCCGACAGCATGCATGAACAGGAGGTCGAAGCCGCCGTCACACGGACCGTCGAGCGGTTCGGCAGCCTGGACATTCTCGTGAACAACGCCGCCGTTGGCTTCGTTGCTCCGATTACCGAGCTGACGATGGACGAGATCGACGCAATGCTCACGATCAACGTACGGTCCGCCATCGCCGCGATCCGCCAATCCCTGGCTCACATGGGCGAAGGCGGGCGGATCATCAACATCGGCAGTATCAACGCCGACTACATCACCGGCTCCTGCCTGAACATCGACGGCGGCTTCACCGCCTGACGGCCCCAGGAAGATCTGGCCGGTGCCGGTCAGGGGGGAAGGGCTCAGAGGCCAGCCTCTTCCCGCCTGTCGAAAGCGTCGCGCGCGCGTTCGATGGTGGGCATGTGCTCCGAGGCCCACGCCAGCAAGACGTCGATGGGCTGCCGCAGGGTCTTGCCGAGCGGTGTGATCCGGTACCTGATCGCCACCGGACGTGTGGAGACGACCTCGCGTTCGATCACTCCGTTGCGCTCAAGCCGGCGAAGGGTGGCGGTCAGCGACTTCTGCGTGACCACGGGAATGGCCCGGCGCAGCTCGTTGAAGCGGCAGGGGCGTTCGCAGAGCTCGTTGAGTACACCGAGGGACCACTTGTCGAGCACCTGATCGAGGAGCTCGCGGTGCGGGGCGTCGATGCGGAGTTCGCCGTCGGTATCCATAGTGAAACCTGGTCTCGTTGAAGTGTCCTTCCGATACTAGATATCTTATAGATACCTATTTTGTGAAGGAGAACAGACATGACCGTCCAGCACTTCACGCCGGAAGGCATGATGCAGCCCACCCCCTACCACCACGTGGCCGTCGGCAAGGGCACGACGCAGGTGCATGTCAGCGGGCAGGTCGCCCGCCAGGCCGACGGAACCCCGGTGGCCCCAGGCGATCTTGCCGGTCAGGTCGCCCAGGCGCTGCGGAACACCGCCCTCGGCCTGGCGGGCGCGGGCGCCTCGTTCGCGGACGTGCTGCGCCTGACGTTTTACGTGACCCAGTGGAGCCCGGAGAAGATCGGCGACTTCATGGCCGGTGTAGAGGCCGTCGCCGAAGAGATCGGCCTCCCGCTTCCCATGCCGCCGGCCAGCCTCATCGGTGCGGAGCACCTCTTCGAGCCGGATGTGCTCGTCGAGGTCGAGGCGACCGCGCTGCTCGACTGATTCGGCGCCCACGGTCCGGGTCGCGTCCGACGTGCGGTGTGAAGCCGTAGTGAGGGCTCTTTGGCGCTTACTTGGTCTGCCCCCCAAAAGGGCTCGTCCATTCCTTTTCTCACAAGGGTCTGACAGAGAGGGCACGGGCCCGTTAGCAACGCCTCCACTCGGCAGACGTGTCAGCCGGTTGTAGAGTGGCGCGTGGTGCGCCGGGAAGTCTGGTCGGCAATGGAAGATCCGTACCCCGAAGCCCGGAGCGCCTCATGACCAACCCCGCCTCGCCGCATAAGCCAGCCCTGCTGGTACGGGGCACCTGGGGCGAGGCGCGCAGGATCGGTGCTGTCCTCCGCGAGGAGACTGTCGGCGGGGCGTTGCTGCTGCTCGGCGCGGTGGTGGCGATAATCTGGGCCAATTCCCCCTGGGGGGACACATATGAGACGCTACGCCACGTCCGCTTCGGGCCCGAAGCACTCCATCTGAACCTGAGCCTGGCCGCCTGGGCAGCTGACGGCCTGCTGGCGATCTTCTTCTTTGTGGCCGGGCTGGAGCTCAAACGTGAGTTCGTCGCCGGTGACCTGCGCGACCCCCGGCGGGCCGCGGTCCCGATAGTGGCAGCGCTGGGCGGGGTGATCGTCCCAGCTCTGCTGTACCTGCTCATCGCCCGAAGCGTAGAAGGCGGGGCCCGCGGGTGGGCGATCCCCACCGCCACTGACATCGCCTTTGCCCTGGCGGTGCTGGCGGTCATCGGCCGTTTCCTTCCTTCGGCGCTGCGTGCCTTCCTGCTCACGTTGGCCGTGGTCGACGACCTGGTGGCCATCGTCATCATCGCGCTGTTCTATACGAAGCATCTATCTGTGGTCCCACTGCTGGCAGCGCTCGCGCCTCTGGCGGTCTTCACCGTGCTGGTGCAACACCGGGTGCGATCATGGTGGCTGCTGCTGCCGCTGGCCGCCGCCACCTGGGCGCTGGTGCATGCCTCGGGCGTGCACGCCACCGTCGCCGGCGTTCTGCTCGGCTTCGCCGTACCGGTCGTGCGAAGCAAGAAGACTGGCGGGCCGGAGGCCGGACCCGGCCTGGCCGAGCATTTCGAGCACCGGTTCCGCCCCATCTCGGCCGGAGTGGCCGTACCAGTGTTCGCGTTTCTGTCGGCGGGGGTGTACCTCGGTGGGCTGGACGGCCTGGTGAGTGCTTTCCGTGACCCGGTTGTGCTGGGGGTCGCGGTGGGCCTGGTGGTGGGCAAGCCAATCGGCATCATGACGGCGACATGGCTTATGGCCCGCTTCACCCAGGCCGACCTGGACGAGGATCTGGCCTGGGTGGACATGCTGGGATTATCAGTGCTGGCAGGGATCGGGTTCACCGTCTCGCTACTGATCGGCGAACTTGCCTTCGGCATGGGTAACGACGAGCATGTCAAGGCGGCGGTGCTGTCCGGTTCTGTGACCGCGGCGCTACTGGCGACAGTGATTTTGCGATCGCGTAACCGCGCTTACCGGCGCATCCGTGAGATCGAGACCGTCGACCTCGACCAGGATGGCGTGCCGGACGTTTATCAGGTCGGCCGACCCGAAGCAGCCGACGGCTGATGCCAGAGGCGATGAGGCTTTTTCGTTGTCGACTCGGCCCGATCGCCAACCTGACCAGGACTGTTACGCCGCGAGAACGCGCTCCAGCAAGGTTTTGAGGGTGAGTGCGCCCAAAAGGCGGTCGCCGTCCACGACCGCGACCAGCGGGCTGCGGGTGCGCATCATGAGTACGGCCACTTGCAGCACGGTGGCGTCGGGGGCGCTGATCGGCAGATCGCGCGGCTGGGCAGGCAGACAGGCTCGCAGGGTTCGGCCGCCCAGTTGGTGCAGGAAACCGTCGGCGTGGGCCTCGTCCACCACCCGGGCCAGGACCGGATCATCCTGGCAGTAGCCGGGAATGACCAGCCGCGCCACCTCGGTCTCCGGCAGGATCGTGAACAGCGATCCGTCGTCGACCACGATAAGGCCGGGCAGGTCCTGCTCGATGAGCAGCTTCGCCGCATCGAGCACAGGTGAGTCCAGGTCGATCACCGGAAGGTCGGTGAGCAAATCACGGGCGCGCACGGTGCATCCTCCGGCTCCAGACGGCACAACGTGCCGACCAGACTTCCCGGCTCACCTGAACCGACTCTATCGGCAATCACGGAAGTTGGATACAAGACGGACGAAAGAGCATAAGATCACAAACGCGCGAGACATCGCCGGGAGAACACCCTTCAGCCGCCGCGGCCCTGCGTCTTCGAGTGGACGAGCCGATGCGTCATCGTCACCAGACCCAGATCCTCGACCTGATGACGCCACAGGGAGAGCCACTCAGAGTCCTCATCCGGGATCTTGACGGGTAGATCGTCGGGCGGGTCGGGTTCGTCGCCCAGCCAGGGCGGCGGCTCGAACTGGGCCAGCAGGTCGGCGAGCTCGCCGAGGGACCTCTCATCGGGGCCCACGCCCCGCGCCCGTTCCTCCTCCCTCGTCGCCTGCAGGATGCCGAGCAGCTCGTGCCATTCACGACGTTGCTCCCGATACAGCTCGACGAGCTCGGCCATCCGCTTGTCCGCTCCGAGCTCCTTCGCGACCTCCTCAAGGGTCGCCTCGCCTCGTCGCCAGCCGCGTTCGCCCCTGACCGCCAGGCCGTACACCGCGAGCTCCTTCAGCGACCGCCAGACGCTGGCGTCGGCGAGAGCGCTGAGCCGGACCAGCTCGCCGACCTTCGTCTCCTCAGCGCTCAGCACCTCGTACAGCAGCGCGCTCGGGCCGCTGAGCTCCCAGAAGGCGGGATGGATCCCCTCGATGAAGCCAGCTCGCCAGCGCCGCCACGCAGCGCCCTTGCGGTACGCGTCGGGGACGCGCAGCCGATACACATCGGCCCGGACTCCTTCTCCGCTCATCACCAGGTCGATCAGCGGATCGTCCTCGCCGCGCAGCAGCACCAGAACGTCCGCCACCGTGGTCCAGTGCAGGCCTGACGCGATCGACAGCGACCGTACGCCGAACTCGACCGTCGTCGACCCCCTCATCTGGGCCGCCTTGCCCAGGGCCCGGAGCACGCGCCGGACAGTGACGGCCCTCCGGCCCCACTCGGCCTGCCGGGCGGGGTCTCGCTCCGCCAGCCACACGGCGTTCCACCAGGTGCGGATCCGCTGGTACTCGGTAGATCCAACTTTACGACGTAAAGAAAACTGCCGCGGATTCATGGATGCAGACCCTGCCACAATCGATTCCGGGCACGAGCCCTTTCCTGGCAGCTCAGCGGGCGTGGAGTCCTGGCGCCTTGTGTAGGTCGTCGAGGCAAGTTTATCGCCAGCCGTTCCGATGACCGCTTTTCGCCATTCCGAGGTGATTCGTTCCTTGGTGCGCGAGCCGTACTTGCCGAAGAACCCGGCCAGGCCCCGCCAACGACCCGAACGCATCTCTTGGATCACTTCGGAGAGCCGCCAGCCGGCCGCGGCGGCGGAGTTCAGCACGGCGAGGCGGGCCCGGCTCCTGTCCAGATAACCGGCCCGATGGTGATCGCCGGTCCGCGCCATCGCGTCGAGGTCCGCCCTGATCGGACGTCGGCCCCCGATCAGGGGCAGCCACGGTTCCCCTCCGGCGTCGAGCGGCCCGTCGAAGGCCGTCCGCTGTACGGGGGAGACGGCGTGGAGCTCGGCGGAGAGCTCGGTAAGCAGTCCGTTCCACACCTTCGGGCCGCACGGCCGCCGGACGGCGTCCAGGGCCGCGTCGAGCGACATGTCGAGCCGCATCCAGCCGGTCAGATGACCGGCCCGCATTTTGTGGGGAGCGCCGGGAGGGCGGATCTGGCCGAAGACGTTGCTCATGGGGGAGGCGTCGAGTGTCGTGTAGCGCCGGGCGAGGGCGTGCGCGACGCGCCTTAACTCCTCGTACGGCAACGCCGCCGCGAACAGCACGTAGACGTGGCGTCCACCGGACGGCGAGCAATCGTGGACGCAACGCCCGCCAAGCCGTTCCAGCAGCTCGACGAATGCCGTTGCCTCCCGTGTGACCTGTTCCCGAGGGGTTTCGGGGGAGTCCGTGTGCTGGGCGAGCTTCGTGTCGAAGTCGGCCACCAAGAGCCGGCCGCTCTGGCTTTCTGTGTGGAACACCGGGACCGTCGCCGGCCGGTACGGCAGGGCCTCGTCCAGCGGATGCTCGTACCCGCGCCCCTTGTGCCACTTGGGGAAGCTCACGCCGCCGTCCGGGGACAGCCTCATCCGCGGCGCCTGGGCGATCGCGGGCGCGAGCAGACGCCACTGCTCGGCGGCCAGCGCGCGCGCGGCGGTGAGGCTCCCATCGGGGGAGCCGGGGGCTGGTATGTCGGCTAGGAGAAGTTGGTACCCCGGCGTGTCGACTCCGGGCAAACCTCTACCGGCCGAAGGACGGGATGCTATCGTCGTCTCCTGTAACTCTTTATGGACTTCAATCGGTAGCTCTCTGGAAATCGGTAGCTCTCTGGGAATCGGTAGCTCTCTGGAAATCCGTAGCTCTCTGCTCTCTGGATCAAGGAACTACACGGGCCAGGGCTGATCGTGGTCTGTATGGGGTTGTTCGAAGTGGTCACTAGTTCGTTTCGGCTGCCAACCTCTGGAACTAGGCCACTACTCGGGTGTTAGTCCGCGCGTGACCCCCCTTCTGGGGGGCACCGCCTTTTTCTCGCAGCCCATCGCAGGCCGGTCCTCCTCGCTCGTCATGGTGAGAACGACGACACACTTTGCCACGTCACGACCCCTGCACGCTGGGTAATGCCGAAGTGTGTCAGGAGTAATGTCCTGGACAGGTCGCGTGACGGGCTGCGTTGCCGACCCCGACCGGGGAAGGGCCCACAGGTCGCTCGCGGACGGCAAAGCCGTGCCGGCCCCGTGCCGTACGGGCAGGGCTCGGACATATGGGGACACGGCCGACACGCCGATAGAAGGGCGTGCTTCACTAGCCGGACGACTCATTGGTATCGTCATCTCCGGTTGTAGTTCCAACAGGGCCACGGCCTCGGATCCGACTCGGATTACGTTCGTCAGGCGCATCGAGTCGGGTCCTGGACCGAAGCCCACATGCGGTTAGCGGACGCCCCCCGGGCCAACGGGGGGCTTTCGTTTTGATCTGGGCGTCCTCCTACCAGGGATGGGGAAAGCAGCCTGCCGCTCAGGCACTCAGCTTCAGCCGCTCCTGCTCGTGATCCGGTCTGGGCCAGTGCTTGGCGTCGCGCATGGCTGCGACCATGTCCACGATGAAGTCGCCGAAGTGCGTATAGCCCGCCGCGGCGGCGTCTCTCTGCAGATCGGCGTACAGCTCTTCCGGGAAGCGGATGGTGTGCGCCTTCCGCCGCCCCTTCGACTTGCGTCCAGGCCTGCTTCCACTCACGAACGACAGGTTTACCAGAATCAGAATCACCGCCACCACCTACAGCCCCGCGTGTCGCAAAAATTTCCTCCGCTTGCCGTGTACGAGATCACCCCGCTACTTCGCCGCGGGCCGGCGCTTCAGGTCGGGGTCGGCGAGGGACCTCGTGAAGCCGACGATGTTGCCGCGTGAGCCGTACACGGTGATTTTGATCGGGCCGCACCGGGTGCAGCGGGCCTCGATGGCCTGACCGCCTCCGATGACGAGAGCGACGTGCCCTGGACGGCCCGGGCCGTTGCCGGGGCCGGAGGAGAAGAAGACCAGGTCGCCGGGCTGCTCCTGCCCGGCCGGGATGCACGTCCAGCTGCGACTGCAGTTCCTGGGTGAGCGCGGAGCAGCGGGCGTAGCCGATCCGGATGTCGGCCGACGGCCCATCGTCACTGAGTGGGGCGGGCGGTGGCGTGCCCGGCCGCCACGGCTTGCCCGGGTTCCGGTCGGCCGGGGTGATCACCCGCAACAGCTTCGCCAGCCGGGGTACTTTCGTGAACCGGCCGGTGTGGTAAGTGCCTGCTACCGCGCCCGAGCGTGACCGGCACGGCGAACCCGCTGCGACGGCGCATCGCGGGCATGGGTGACGCTCGACCTCATCAGCATCACGGGTGTGTTTCTCGGCGATGGTGGATAGATGAGCTGATTCGGCGTGTTCGCGGGGGTTCCAGGGCCTCGGGCATGCCCCAGATGCTCTTAGAGGACGGTTCGAGAGGGTATGCCCCGAAATGCGTAGCGTGATTGTGTGAATTTGTAGCGTTACGGCCGGTCGGCGGGCTTGGGTGTGCTGGGATGGCGACGTGAGTGAGCGCAAACCGTACCCGAGCGACTTATCCGACGAACGGTGGGCCCTGATCGAGCCCGTGATCACCGCGTGGAAGGCCGCGCACCGCTCGGTCAGCGGCCACCAGGGCCGTTACGAGATGCGGGAGATCGTCAACGCGATCCTCTACCAGAGCCGGACCGGCTGCCAGTGGGACTTCCTGCCGCACGACCTGCCGCCCCGCAGCGCGGTGTACTACTACTTCGCCGCGTGGCGCGATGACGGCACCGATCAGACGATCCACGACCTGCTGCGCTGGCAGACGCGGGAGAAACGCCGGCGATTAGCCGACCCGAGCCTGGTGGTGCTCGACACGCAAAGTGTTCACGCGGCGGCCGCAGTGCCGTCAGACACGACGGGACGGGACGCGGGCAAGAAAGTGCCCGGGCGTAAGCGCGGCCTGGCCGTGGACGTGTTAGGCCTGGTCATCGCGGTGGTGGTGCTGGCGGCCTCGGCGCACGAGAACACCGCCGGAATCGCCCTGCTGGACCGGGTCGCCGACGCCACACCGTCCGGCAGCGTGCGTACGGCGCTGGTCGACCAGGGATTCAAGAACGCCGTCGTCGCCCACGGCGCCACGCTCGGCATCGACGTGAAGATCGTCGAACGTAATCCTGCGGACAAGGGGTTCGTCCCTCAGCCCAAGCGGTGGGTGGTGGAGCAGACTTATGGCATCCTCGCCCTGCACCACCGCCTGGTCCGCGACTACGAGCACCGCCCCGCCAGTTCCGAATCGCGGGTGTACTGGGCGATGAGCGATGTGATGGCACGCCGGTTGACCGGCACCTCCAGCGCCTCCTGGCGCGGCGCATGATCGGCCACGAGGCGAGCAGAGCGCTGCTGGACAAGATCGATGCACGCGAGGCCGCCGTGACCTGCGAGGCCGAACAGACACGCGAGCGGATCGACGAACTCACCGCGCGACTGCGCGAACTCGACGAGGCGATCGATCATCTGCGGATCACCCGCAAGACCCTCATCTCGCTCACCGGTGAAGACGACGCCGAGTCGGCCGCACCGCCTCCCGCGCTGCCCGATCACCCCGCCTACCAGCAGATTCTGACCGTCTTCGCCGACGTCGGCCGACCTTTGCGCGCTCGCGATCTGTGCCAGGCCCTGGACCTGCCCATCGTGTCGAAGAACACCGAGAACATCCGCTCCAAGCTCAAACGCCTCGTCAGCCGCGGCATCCTCATCGAGACCGAGCCCGGTTTGTTCACTCAGCCGCGCCCATAAACCAGCAGCCGGCCCCCTGACCAGCCCGCCTCTTCCAACCCCAACGACAAACGGGACATCAACTCGCGAACCGCCCTCTTAGGGGTTGCTGTAGTCCCGGGGAAATTTCCAACGGATTTGCCTGACCTGTACTGACGCGGGTCGATTCCGTTCGCTGATCACTTCCGCTACGGTTCGTACAGTCCTGCCCATCGCGGTGTGGGGGTGGTCGATGTCGACTCGGATGTTCTCTGAGGATCAGTTAGAGCGGTTGCGATCGTTTCCCGACATCGGCCGGGACGATCTGATCCGGTACTTCACCTTGACGCCCGCCGACGTTGCCTTCATCGACCCAGGTCGTGGTCGTGGCCCCAGCGACCGTCTCGGGCTTGCTGTCCAGCTTTCGACGTTGCCGTGGCTGGGGTTCGTACCGGATGAGGTGCGGTCGGCGCCGCGGGTGGCAGTGGCCCGGCTGGCTGAGCGACTGGATGTGGATCCTGGCGTTCTTGAGGAGTACGGCCAGCGGGAGCAGACCCGCAGCGATCATCTGCGGCTGGTGGCCGGCTACTTAGGCTGGAAGAACGCCCCGGCTGGGAGTATGGCGATCAAGGAACTGGAGCAGTTCCTGCTGGATCGGGCCATGGAGCACGACTCGCCGACATTGCTGTTCAACCTGGCGACCGAGTATCTGATGGCGTCCAAGACCATCCGGCCGGGCATGACGACGCTAGCGAAGATGGTGGCCACGGCCCGGACCAGCGCCACGTCACTGACCTGGGAAAAGGTGGCGCACCTGCTGACCGATCAGCTGCGCGCGGATCTGGATCGGCTGCTGGTGTATGACGCCGGGCTGAAGACGACACGCTTGGCGTGGCTGATCAAAGCGGCGACCGACGCCACCGCGACATCGGTGAAGACCGCGATCGACAAGCTCACCTATCTGCGGAACATGGACGTGCACACGCTGGATGTGTCCATGCTGGCGGCCGAGCGGCGCCGTTTCTTGGCCTCGGTGGGTCGCCGCTCCACCAATCAGGCGCTGGAACGCCGCGATGAGCGCCGCCGCTATCCGATCCTTCTGGCGGTGGTCGCACAGTCAGCTGTGGACCAGGTCGATGAGGTCGTGATCCTGTTCGATCAGGCGGTATCGGCCCGGGAGTCCCGGGCCAAGACCAAGACCGATGAGGCACTGATTGAGCGGGCTAAGGCCGGTGAGGCCCGGCAGTTGCTGTTAGAGGTGATCTTGCCGCTGCTTGCCGACCCGTCGATCCCGGATGAGCAGATCGGTGCTTTGCTGCGGAACCGGATCGGAATGGGCAAGCTACGCGAGGTCGTGGCCGACGGGTGGAAGAGGTTGCCGCGCGATCACGGACGGCTGTCGGCGCTGCACGCCTCCTATACCTACCTGCGGCAGTTCACTCCGCAGGTGCTCGCGGCGATCCATTTCCAGGGCGGCCCGGGCACCGCAGACCTGATGGACGCGGTGGCCATTTTGAAGCGGCTCAACGACAGCGGCGGGCGTAAGGTGCCCGAGGAGGCACCGACCTCGTTCGTCCCCACCCGGTATGCGGAGTATCTGGACAAGGCCCGCAAGAGCGGCGATGAGACGGCCTACCGCCACTACTGGGAGTTATGCGTGGTCCTGGCGCTGCGCGACGGGCTGCGCTCGGGGGACATCTTCGTGCCGGGTTCGAGGCGCTACGCCGACCCGGCGACCTACCTGTACACCGACTGCTGGCCTGATCTGCTGCGAATGGCTGGCTCGCTAAAGTACGGTCAAGCCACCGCCTCCCTGGTGGTTGGCAAATGGTCGGCGGCCTCCCGGCAGAACATCCTGGCGGCGGCACTGAAGGAATGGGGCATGCTCCGGCGCACTCTGCACGCCGCGAAGTACCTGTCCGATCCGGCCTACCGCAGGAAGATCGCCCGACAGCTGAACAAGGGGGAGAGCCTGCACGCGCTGCGCCGTGACCTGCACTACGCCCACCAGGGCGCGGTCACCAAGCCGCAGCTAAGCGACCAGACCGACCAGGCGTGGTGTCTGACCGTCTTGACCAACGCCGTCATCGCCTGGACAACGGAGTATTACTCCCTTGCCGTGCGGCAGTTGAGAGCCGCCGGCCGAGACGTGCCGGACGAACTGCTGGCCCACATCTCCCCAGCGCACAGCGAAAACGTCAACTTCTTCGGCGTCATCACCGTGGATGTCGAGGCAGAGCTCGCCAAGCTCGATGTCGGCGGCTGGCGGCCACTGCGCCCGGCCGCCGCCGACCTGAGCCTGCTGTGACGTAGCAGGATTGAACTCTAAGGATTGATCTTAGGTGTAGTGGCCCGAGTTACCTGCGAAATGAGTTGAAACAGGGCCAAATAAAAGATCTTGACCCAAAGGAGTTGACGATTGCTCTCATTAGAGAAAAGCTATGCGTCATGGTCAAACATGCATAAAGGGGGTGCAACCAGATGGCCAAAGATACGGCAGCGGAGAGCGAAGTCCAGACCATCGACGTCTCCGACGAGCAGATCGAGGCGTTGATGTGGCCGCGCCGCCTCACGGCGATCCCCGAGGACGTGCTTTCGCGGATCTCGTGAGGAATGACGACCCCTGAAGACGTCCCGACTCGGAAGGAAAATTGATCCTCTTGCGTGTCTCCTACAGTGACGACACCTGCTTGGTGATTGACGACTTTCCCGATCGGGACGCCTTCAGGCGTCTGAGCATGAGCATCCAGTTCGTCGACTACGAGCCGATCCATTCGACAAAGTGGAACAAACCCTACGGCCCCCCTGGCCTGCCGATCATTCAGAGTGCGGGTGTGCTGAGGGGGCAGAAGCAGTCGACCCCGCCCCGTCTTGGGCTCATCGGTGACTTCGTCGACCAACTACGTAACTCCCGAGCGCCGATCTCGGATGGACCGGGCGCCGGGGTGGTCGGAAGCCGAATCCTGACGGGCAAGCTCATTGCCATGGGCGCTGGCGCCGGGCTCTTCTGGCACGCTGACACCGACCAGGTGAATGGTGCGTACATCTTCTACGTGCATCCTCGCTGGGATTCTTCCTGGGGAGGCGAGCTCATGGTCATGGACGGCGCGGCCGAACTCGGTGTCGGTGCACTGGCCGATAGCGCGGGCGGCGGTGCGGAGCGACCGGACTACGAGTCGCTCGGTGCGGTCATTGGACCTGACTTCCGTACCGATCCCGCCGAGGAGCGGCGCATGCAGATCGGGACCGGCCGCTTCTACACGGCGCGTCCCAACCGGCTCGTGCTCATCAACGGCCAGGTCGAGCACAGGGTGAACCCGGTACTCCCGGCGGCTGGCGACCAGTTCCGATGCAGCATCGTCGGCTTCGGGATCAAATGATGTCCAAGGCTCCGCCGATCGCCGTTCCCACCTTCGAGCTTGACTGCGACCCGAGCGACGCCTTCGCCGACGACGCCTATCGAGCCTTCGAGTCGGCGCCGCCCGTCGCCCGGACGCCGCGCGGTGACTACCTCGTCACCGGCCATCCCGAGGCAGTCCATATCCTCCGCTCCCCCTGCGCAGAGCCACGTTCCGACTACCCGATCGCAGGCAGTCGCTGGAACCGACTCGCGGAGCGCTTCTTCGTATTCCTTGACGGCTCGACGCACCGTCGTCTGCGCTCCGCCTTCGACGCCGACTTCGCACGGGGGGCCCTGAACTGCAATGGTGATCGGATCGGCATGATCAGTGCCGCCCATGCCGAGGCTTTCCGGTCACGCATTGAGGCGGAGGGGGCGGCCGACGTGATCACGGACTTCGCTGTCCCCTGCACCGTGAAGATCCTCACGCACACTCTCGGCATCGACACCGAGGCGGTGACCACGGTGGTTGACCTCGCCACTCGTATCCGTTCTACCGGGGACGAGGACCGCGAATACCTTGACCGTGTGGCCGTTGAGCTGCAGACGACCGCAGACATGCTGATGGACGGCGGTCGCTTCGATGGCAGCCTGCTGGCTCGTCTCGCCATGGCATGCGACGGAGACCGCGAACTCATGCGCGCGACCGTCTCGCTCCTTCTCCTGGCTGGGTTCGAGACCAGTGCGAACCTGTTTGGGAACCTCGCGTTGGCGCTTCTGTGGGATCCACGGCGCACCCGCACCCTCCTTGATGGCGGGCCCAGCTTGCTTCCCACTGCGGTTGAGGAACTGTTGCGCCTCCACTCGCCCGCTCACGTGGTGGCCCGGATCGCGCGGGAGCCGATCGCGGTCGGCGACCTCATACTGCCGGCAAAGGCACGAATCGCGGTACTCCTGCGTTTGTGCAACATGGACGCCCGAGTCTTCGCACGGCCCCGGGAGATGGACCTGCGGCGGACACCGAACCCACACCTGAGCTTCTCGTACGGACGGCACTACTGTCTGGGGGCGTCTCTCGCCCGGGTCGAGATCACCGCCATGCTCCGAGCCCTGTTGCCTCTCCTCGCACGCTTGGATGTCGACAGGTCGAAGCCTCCTGAGTGGACCGCGCAGGCGCTCGGACGGTCACTCGTCGCTCTTCCCGTGCGCCTGCGCTCTGCGGCGCACGCGAAAGGCCAGGCATGAGCTGGCCTGTGCACGTCACCATCGGCGGGCTACGGCCAGTGCACCGTATCGGGCTGGGTGGCAACAAGTTCTGCGGTCCTGACATCTGGGGACCTCCACGGGACGTGGATGAAGTCGTCACCGCGGTGCGGGTGGCGTGCGACAGTGGGATCGAGCTCATCGACACCGCGACTTCCTACGGCCCGGGCTGGTCCGAGGAGATCATCGGTCGGGCGCTGGCTGGACGAGCAGACCAGCCGGTCGTTGCCACCAAGGTGGGCAAGCATCGTGACGCCGGCCGAGGCTGGGTCCTCGATGGTCGGCCCGACCGGCTCGTCGAGGAGGTCCACGACTCGCTGCGCCGACTTCGGCGCGATCACCTCGATCTCGTCCAGCTTCACGGTGTTGATCGCACCGTCCCGATCGAGGATTCCCTCGGGGCATTGTGGGACCTGCGTGACCGGGGAGAGGTGGGCGAGGTTGGCGTATGCAACGTGTCGGCCGACCAGCTGGCCCAAGCAAGACGGACCGGTCCCCTCGCCTCGGTCCAGAACCAGCTTTCGCTGCTCCGCCTGGACGAGGCGACGCTTGCGGTCGTGGACGCCTGCGCGGCGGCTGGCATCGCCTTCCTGGGCCATCAGCCGTTCGACCACGGGAGAGTCTTCCTATCCGGCGTCCTCGAGCACGTGCCACGACGGCTGGCCCGCAGCGCCGTCGGACAGCTCGTGCTGCGGCTCCTGCTGGAGATCGGTCGCCATGTCATACCCATCCCGGGCTCGGCCGATGTAAGCCACATCCGGGCCAACCTCGGTGCGCTACACCTCGATCTCACTGATGCCGAGATCGCCGGCGTGCTGCACGAACTCCCTCATGCGAGTGTGGCACGCCGACGGATCGTCGGTGCGGATGGAGCTGTCGAGGAGCTCCCGCCGCGGCTGGGCGCAACGCCGCACACCACCTTGGAGGTGCCCCAGCAGCAGATCACGCAGAACGGGCCGCCCAGTGCTCGCGAAGAACTGATCCGGCGCGCGAGCGAGCTGCCGGGTGTCACGATCCAGCGGACCCTCCTTGCGATCCCGGGCAGTGTCGCCTTCCACGTCGCCGGCCATGAGCCGGAGGACGACAGCCTCATGGCTGGCTCGGAGTTCCTACATTTCCACCCGCAACATGACGGGTCGCTGCACGTGGTCTTCAGCCCCGAAGACCACGCCGAGCTGCTCGCCAAGGGATGGGGCATCCCTCATCTGCTCGCCGGGCACGTCGTCCACGAGCGGTCGTTACTCGTATGGGCACCTCGGGACCAGGCCGAGCTGGAGATCTGCTGGCACATCATCCGCCGTGCGCACCGGTACGCCATGTCGACAGTGAGGTCTAAGCCGGCGGGAGCAGGAGCGGGGCGATGAACGTCGGGATCTTGGGAGCAGGGCCCTTCGGGTTGGCCCTCGCCGCACGCCTGGCCCGCCATCGGGTCGACGTGCGGGTAACGACGCGCGACGTGGCCAAAGCGGCCGAACGTGCCCGGGGGTACCCGGCCCTCGCCGAGGTCCCCGAACTCATCACCGACATGGCAACCGTGCTGGGTGAGTCCGATCTCCTGGTCCTCGCGCTTCCCTACCCCGTCGCGCTGCGGTTGAGCCAGCGTTTTCCTGCCTTCGCCGCTGGGAGGTCGCTTGTCGACGTGACGAACCCGCTGCTTCTTCGGGATCGCGGTGACCCGTTCGCGGCCGGGGACGGCTGTCTCGGCATTGCCCGGGCGCTCCCCTACACGCGGATCGCAAAGGCTTTCAACACCTTCACCGCCGCCAGGATGGACACTGATGCCTCCGACGTGGCGCCGTATGCCACAGATGACGACTCAGTCGCGGACACCATCGAGGACCTCGCGCGACGCATCGGGCTTCGACCAGTGCGAATCGGGCCACTCGCCTATGCATCCCACCTCGAGAGCGCGGCGCTCGTTCACCAACTGACCTCAGGAGCACTGTCGTGACTGAACTTCGACACCAATCCGAGGGCGAGGCCGTGCGCCGCAGGACCGACCGGATCACGTTGGTCGGCACCGGGATGCTGCCACCCCGCGACATCACGGCAGGCGGGATGCACGCCATTCGTTCGGCCGAGGTCGTCGTGTACTCCGCGACGTGGCCTGGAATCGGCCGTTGGCTGACCGAGTTGGGTGCGCGGCGTGTCGAGGACATCTCCTCGCTGTACAGGCTCAACGGCGTGGACTCGGAGAACTACGACGCGATCCTCAAGGCGGTGCTCGACCTCGCACGCGAGTGTGGGCACGTCGTCTTCCTGGAGCCGGGCAACCCCCATCTCGGTGTCTCGAGCACCACCGCTCTGACCAGGCTGGCGAGGGAGCTCGATGACTTGGAGGTCGAGGTGGTTCCCGGTGTCTCCAGCTTCGACACAATCGCGGCCGACCTCGGCGTCGACTATCTCTCGCGTGGCACCACGATCATCGACTCCAACCGACTCCTTATTTACAAAATCAAGCTCGACAGCACCTTGGGCGTGTTGATCTACCACCCCGCGTCGGTTGGAAACGCCCGCGTCGACTTCGAAGCGCCGTGGAGGTCCAACAACCTGTCGCTCCTGCAGGACTACCTGCTCCGAACCTTTGACACGAAGCATCCCTATTACGCCGTTATTTCGGCCTCGGCACCCGGGCGGAATACCGAGGTCACCCGTGGAGAACTAGGGGAACTTGCGGCAAATGCCCGGCTGTTCCAGTATGGCTCCTCGCTGTACGTGCCGCCGGCTGCGAACTTCGAGCTCGACGAAGAGTTTGTCCGTCGCCTCACCAAGAGCATGGCCGACAAGCAGACCTGAATATCCAACCACCCCGATTCCACCGCTTGCTTGTCAGCCGCTGATCAGGGTGGCCTGTAGCGTGACAGCATTTGGACTCACCTCGAAAGAGCCACGAATGACAGACCTGACGCGTGACCGTGCCGCTTGGCGGCGATTCCAGAGGTTGTGGTCAGCCACCGCGACCTCGAACCTCGCTGACGGCATCCTGCTGGCCGCCACGCCGTTGGTCGCCCTGACACTCACGCGTGACCCGGTCGCCATCACGGCCATCACGGCCATCCAGTACCTGCCCTGGCTGCTCCTGTCGATCCCGATGGGCACGCTTGCCGACCGTGTCGACCGTGTCCTCCTCCTCCGCATTGCCAGCATCATCCGTGCCGCCGGAGTCGGTCTGCTAGCGGTGGGGCTGGTCACCGGCTACCTCCACATCGCCATGCTCTACGGCTTGGCCCTCGTGTTCGGGATCGCCGAGACCCTGTACGACAACACCTCCTCCGCGCTCGTCCCGAGCATCGTCGCCGACCACCAACTCGAGCGGGCCAACGGCCGGCTGCAGGCGACCTACACCGTCGCCAACAGCTTCGTCGGCCCACCTTTGGGAAGCGGGCTGTTCGCGCTCGCCATCGCCGCGCCGTTCGCCCTGGGCGCAGTGGGCTATGCTGCGGCCTTCCTGCTCATGCTCATGCTTCCCATCGCGCGACGGAAGACAGCCCATGATGGCCCGGCGCCCCGGTTCCTCGAAGATCTGCGGGAAGGCGTCCGGGGATTCGCTAAGTCGTCGATGCTCATCGCCTTGTGCATGCTGTTCAGCGTCGGCAACCTGGTCAGCTCCGCCACCTACAGTCTCCTGTCTCTCACGGTCGTCGAGCGACTCCACGCGACCCCCGCGACGTTCGGCCTCGTGCTCGCGGGTGGAGCTGTAGGAGCATTCCTCGGAGGCGTGTTCGGCGATCGTGTCGGTGCGATCACACGCCCAGGCACCACCCTGGTCTGGACGACGGTTGTGTCGGGCCTGGCGACTGCTTCGCTCGGCTGGGTCGATAGCGTGGTGGCCCTCAGCGCTTTGATGGCAGTCGACGGCTTCGTCGTCATGGCCCAGTCGGTCGTCGCCGTGAGCCTGCGGGCGCGACTCATCCCCGACCACATGCAGGGCCGTGTCATCGCCGCTTTCCGCACGCTGTCGACCGGCGCCTCAGCCCTGGGCGCGGTCGCCGGCGGCCTGCTGGCCCGTGCGGTGGGCCTGTCCTGGCCCTTCTTCATCGGGGGCGGGGTTCTGGTCGTCCTCGGCCCTGTGCTCTTCCGCTGGCTCAGCAACGACCGCATCGCGGCGGCGACAAACGCCGGGAATCGCGCTGCCGCAGAGATGGCATGATGTTCGAGGCCCACCACCATGCGCGCATGCTCGCCGACGCCGTCCGCGTCACCGCCTTCCGAAATGCCCTGGCGGAGGTGATTGAGTGCGACGATCGAGTCCTCGACGCCGGGACGGGCCCCGGTATCCTCGCCGCCATCGCCGCCGAGTTCACGTCCGGGCCGGTTGTCGGGGTCGAGTACTTCGCAGACACGGCTGCCTTCGCGGCCAGTGCCGCCCATGCTTCGGCACTGGAGCGCGTGCGCATCGTCCAAGGCGACGTTACCCGGGTTGACATCGGCGATCCGCCGGACGTCGTCGTGTCGGAGACCATCGGCGCACTCGGTCCGGAGGAGAACATCGTCGGTCTGACGTACGCCCTCCGGCAACGCTTCCCTCAGGTGCGCGCATTCGTGCCGTCGCGACTCCGCGTGCTGGCCGAGCCCGTGGTTTCGGACGAGGCCGACCGCCTGACCGCGAGCGTCATCGGAGCCTTCTCTCGACTGCAACCTGGCGGGCTGTCGTTCGAGGAGCTCCTGCCCGAGGTGGAGTTGGCCCTGGGCAGCCAGATCGTCACCACACGGCTCGCCGACGCCATGCCCGCTGGCGCCCCTCACACGCTGGTGGAGTACAAGCTCGGCGAGACGTCGGACGCGGACTTCAGATGCACGGTAGATCTTGGTGGCTCCGCCGCGAACGCGGTTCACTTGTACTTCGAGGCGGTGCTCGGTCCGACCATCGGGCTGAGCAGTCATCGCACAAAACCCTTTACCCACTGGAGCCACTCCTATGTCGCACGCCCCAGTGGTGCCCGGTACGCGACGTTCTCCTACAAGCACGCTGCGCGGCGCTTCTCGTGCCGCTGGGCGGCGGGGTCCAGATACTGACGGATCGTTGAGAGACGTCCGTAAAAGAGAGGAAAAACTGTCAATCCCCTCAAAGCGTGGAGACGGTCCTATGCCACAGCGGCCCTCAGCAGGGCCGTTGAGGCTTGCCTCTTCTCGATCATCTGGCGCTCGAATGTGACAGGCGGGAGCCCGTCGTTGGCGCTGTGTCTCCGTCTGGCGTTGTAGAAGTCGGTGATCCAGGTTGCGATCTTCAGGCGGGCCTCGGCCCGGGTACGGAAGTGCTGCCGGTAGACGTATTCGACCTTGAGCGTGCTGTTGAACGACTCGGCCGCGGCGTTGTCGAGCGCGCAGCCGACCCGGCCCATCGACTGAACGACCCCATGCCGGCGGCATTCGGCCTGGTAGCGGGCGGCGGTGTACTCGCTGCCCCGATCGGAGTGGAAGATCACCCCGTCCACGTCACCGCCACGGGTGGCGACCGCCATCTGCAAAGAGGCGACCGTCAGCGCCGCATCGTGATGCTCGGACATGGCGTACCCGAGCAGACGGCGAGAGAACAGGTCCTCCACCGTGGCCAGATACAGCGGCCCCTCATCAGTGCTGATCATCGTGCCGTCGCCCACCCACAGCACATCGGGGGCGACCGCGGAGAACTTCCGCCCGACCAGATCCGGCGCGGCCGGCCGCTTGCCTTGACGGGTCAGCGAGCGCGGCTTCTTGGGCACCCGTCCGGCCAGACCGAGTTCGGCCATCCGCTTGGCCACGGTGTTCTCCGACACCTTCCAGCCCTCGCCGCGCAGGTCATGAGTGATCCGCGGCGATCCGTAGGTGCCGTCCGAGGCCGCGAAGTGCCGTGCGATCTCCTCATCCAGCCGGGCCCGGCGCTGCTCACGCATCGTAGGCTCGCGGTTCTTCCACTTGTAGAACCACGACTGCGACACCCCCAGCGCCCGGCAACTGGTGGCGTGGTCAATGCCATAGTCGGTCTTCTGGGAGCAGATGAAGGCCGCCACGCTCACCGGCCCACCGCCTCTTTCACCCACAAGACCACCGAACGCTTGAGGACATCACGCTCGTCCTCCAGCTCAGCGCGTTCCTTCTCCCAGGCCGCCTTCTCCCGGGCGTGCTGCTTGACCAGCTCGGCCTTCTCCCGCCGCAGCCGCGCCAGCTCTTCGCTCTCGGACTCCTTCAGCGTCCCGCCTCCACTGCCGTTGCCGCCGGCCTGCCCATTGGCGTGCCGGTCCAGCTGCACCCAGTTGTGCAGCGTGTACTCGTTGATACCAAGGTCTCGCGCGACGTGCGAGACGGGCTTGCCGGTCTCCTTGACGATACGCACCGCCCCGGCCCGGAACTCCGGATCAAAGCGGCGCCTGGGGGTACCTGCCACGACCAAACCTCTCCCGGTTCGGTCTCCACGCTACGAGGGGAAGCTCAAAACCCAAGTAAGCCGCAAAGGGCTAAAAGGACTGGCCAGAGGCCGTTTCCGGTCCTTCACCCGGTCCGGCCCGTGCACCACACCCGAGGCGGCTTTGCGCAATCGTTGATCACGTAGTGCTGTTAGAGGGCGGTTCGCGAGTTGATGTCCCGTTTGTCGTTGGGGTTGGAAGAGGCGGGCTGGTCAGGGGGCCGGCTGCTGGTTTATGGGCGCGGCTGAGTGAACAAACCGGGCTCGGTCTCGATGAGGATGCCGCGGCTGACGAGGCGTTTGAGCTTGGAGCGGATGTTCTCGGTGTTCTTCGACACGATGGGCAGGTCCAGGGCCTGGCACAGATCGCGAGCGCGCAAAGGTCGGCCGACGTCGGCGAAGACGGTCAGAATCTGCTGGTAGGCGGGGTGATCGGGCAGCGCGGGAGGCGGTGCGGCCGACTCGGCGTCGTCTTCACCGGTGAGCGAGATGAGGGTCTTGCGGGTGATCCGCAGATGATCGATCGCCTCGTCGAGTTCGCGCAGTCGCGCGGTGAGTTCGTCGATCCGCTCGCGTGTCTGTTCGGCCTCGCAGGTCACGGCGGCCTCGCGTGCATCGATCTTGTCCAGCAGCGCTCTGCTCGCCTCGTGGCCGATCATGCGCCGCGCCAGGAGGCGCTGGAGGTGCCGGTCAACCGGCGTGCCATCACATCGCTCATCGCCCAGTACACCCGCGATTCGGAACTGGCGGGGCGGTGCTCGTAGTCGCGGACCAGGCGGTGGTGCAGGGCGAGGATGCCATAAGTCTGCTCCACCACCCACCGCTTGGGCTGAGGGACGAACCCCTTGTCCGCAGGATTACGTTCGACGATCTTCACGTCGATGCCGAGCGTGGCGCCGTGGGCGACGACGGCGTTCTTGAATCCCTGGTCGACCAGCGCCGTACGCACGCTGCCGGACGGTGTGGCGTCGGCGACCCGGTCCAGCAGGGCGATTCCGGCGGTGTTCTCGTGCGCCGAGGCCGCCAGCACCACCACCGCGATGACCAGGCCTAACACGTCCACGGCCAGGCCGCGCTTACGCCCGGGCACTTTCTTGCCCGCGTCCCGTCCCGTCGTGTCTGACGGCACTGCGGCCGCCGCGTGAACACTTTGCGTGTCGAGCACCACCAGGCTCGGGTCGGCTAATCGCCGGCGTTTCTCCCGCGTCTGCCAGCGCAGCAGGTCGTGGATCGTCTGATCGGTGCCGTCATCGCGCCACGCGGCGAAGTAGTAGTACACCGCGCTGCGGGGCGGCAGGTCGTGCGGCAGGAAGTCCCACTGGCAGCCGGTCCGGCTCTGGTAGAGGATCGCGTTGACGATCTCCCGCATCTCGTAACGGCCCTGGTGGCCGCTGACCGAGCGGTGCGCGGCCTTCCACGCGGTGATCACGGGCTCGATCAGGGCCCACCGTTCGTCGGATAAGTCGCTCGGGTACGGTTTGCGCTCACTCACGTCGCCATCCCAGCACACCCAAGCCCGCCGACCGGCCGTAACGCTACAAATTCACACAATCACGCTACGCATTTCGGGGCATACCCTCTCGAACCGTCCTCTGAGAGGCGAACACCCGGTGCACCCCCGCCCCCGAGCACGACAGCCGGAAGCTGAACAGGAAACACTTGGTCACTTTGCCGGCCAGCTTCACGTAGCAGTCGGCGAAGTCGACCTCGGCGTCCTTGCCCGGCTCGTGGAGTTGCGGCACGAAACCTGCCGCAACGCCGGTGCGCTGGGCGTGCTCGGCGTTGATCTCGCCCCGGCGGTGGTGCACATACTTGGCCACATACGAATACGACACACTGACCTGGTGCTCATCCAGGAGCCGCTCCCAGATCCGGCGGGCGGTATGACGCTGTTTGGGCGGCGCCAGGCAATCGGCTTTCAAGATCTGATCGACGAGATGGGCGATGCTGTCGCGGACCGGAGCGCTGCGGAGTGGGTCCTTACGCTCGGGCGGGATCGGACAGGCCAGCGCCTGGCGCACGGTACGGCGATGCACCCCGTACTTGGTCGCGAGCTCACGGATGGACAGGCCCAGTTGTTTCTCATCCCAGCGGATCGCGGCGAACAGCTCCACTTTCGACCCCATCCCCGGCCCCAAGCGTAGTCAGACGAACACGATCCGTATCACATGACGCAAGAGACCCTCTTACCCACACCCGCCTCGGCGGATTCCTCCGCCACCCGCAGGTGGGGCCAAATCAGAGTGCTACAACCCCCACCATGACCGCCCCTGGTGGGGCCGGATCAGAGTGCTGCGGTGGGTCCATTCCAGAGTGCTACGGCCACCAAGGCCACCGCGGCAGCAGCCCGCGCCTGCACGCCCACGCCCGCCCAGCCCGCGACCGTGCCATCGTCTACCTGCTGTTCGGCACCGGGCTACGCCGCGCCGAACTGGTCGGCCTGAACCTGGACCAACTGGAGCCGGCCGAACCCGACCGGCTACGCCAGGCCAAGAAAGCCCGCCTGACCAGCGTGCGCGGAAAGGGCCGCACCACGCGCACGGTGTTCCTCGGCCGCGACGCCCGCCAGGCCCTAGCCGACTACCTTCAAGTCGAACGGCCCGGCGACGCCGCCGCCAGCCACGCGCCGGCCGCGCTGTTCCTGTCAGCCGCGTCCATCGCCGCCCGCCGCCCCGACGGACGGCTGTCCCCGCGCTCGATCAGCACCATCGTCGCCGAGATCGGCCGTCTGCACGACGCCCAGACCGCCGACCCCGACCGCAAGCTCGGCACCCTGCGCCCGCACGACGCCCGGCACACCTTCGCCTTCGAACTGTCGCAAGCCTCCGGCCACAACCGCGCCGAACTCGAGCGCCGCCTCGGCCACGCCAACGACCGCTACCTGCGGATCTACACCAACCCGCCCGACGACATCGCCGCCGGGTACGTCGAGGACCTCTAGCCAGCCCAGTCGGGCGGATCTTCCGTCAGGTCCGTCGGAGTCTCATCATGCCTTCTGACTTGCGGGTTGCATCTTTGGCGCTTACTTGGTCTGCCCCCCAACATCGTCACGCAGAGCTACCCGGCGTCCAACCTCGTCACCCGCCGGACCCTCGGCTGGGAACCCGCTCAGCCCCGCCTGCTCGCCGATTTGGACAACGGCCACTACTTCCCCGCCGACTGACGGTAAGGACCCGAGTCTCAGCGAGTCCGGCACATGACAAGGAGGGCGGCTCAGAATATGACGACTGTGGGATTCATCGGCAGCGGCGCCATCGGCAGCACCATCGCACGGCTCGCCGTCGAGGCCGGGCATCAGGTCGTGCTCAGCAACTCACGCGGTCCCGAAACGCTCGCGGACATGGCCGCGGAACTGGGGCCGCGGGCGTCCGCGGCGACGAGCGGGGAGGCTGCGGCGGCCGGTGACATCGTCGTGGTCACGGTGCCGGTCAAGGCGTTCCCCGACTTGCCCGCCGTGCCACTGGCCGGGAAGACGGTCATCGACACGTGCAACTACGGCCCCGAGCGTGACGGGCACATCCCCGAGCTCGACAGCAAGTCGCTCACCTCGAGCGAGCTGCTGCTGCGATACATCCCGGACGCTATGGTTGTGATTGGCCAGCTCCATATTGTCACTGTGCCGGGTGCTGGAAACCGAAGTCACCTCGGCCGCGTTCCGCCAGGCCTACCGGCGCCGCACGGGCAGGGTGTCGGATCTGCCTCAGACGGGCTGGCCGATCGGCCGGATGGTCAGGGTGTTGAGGTCGACGCCGGCCGGCTGGCCGAGGGCGAAGCAGATGGCCTCGGCGACGGGCTCGGGGGACAGGGTGATGGGCGGGACGCCGCCTTGCCAGAAGGCGGTGTCGGTCATGCCGGGGTTGACGAGGGTGACGCCGATGCCGCGGCTGGTGGCGTACATCCGCAGGTTCTCGGCCATGCCGGTGACGGCCCACTTGGTGGCGGAGTAGAGGTTGGCGGGGCTGTTCTTCAGGCCGGCGACGCTGCCGATGAGCACCAGCCGCCCGCCCGTGGTCTCGAGGTGGGGCAGGGCGGCGTTGGCCAGCAGGGCGGGGCCGAGGACGTTGGTGAGGACCATGGGCGCCCACAGTTCCGGGTCGCCGTCGGCGATGGTGCGCGGGTGGTCGGCGGGGATGAAGCCGGCGTTGGCCACCGCGGCGTGCAGGGCGCCGAAGTGTGCCACGGTGCGGGTCACGGCGGCTTGGGTGGCCGGCCAGTCGGCGGCGTCGGCGATGATGCCGAGCAGCCGGTCGGGGTGGCCGGTCTCGTCGAGGAAGGACTTGAGTTTGGTCTCGTCGCGGCCGGTGACGGCCACGCGGTGGCCGCGGTCGAGGAGCAATCGTGCGGTGTGGGCGCCGATGCCGCTGGTCGCGCCGGTGATCAGTACGGTCTTGCCGGTCATGGTCATGCTCCCGGGTGTTGGAGGTCCTGTTGGTGCATCGCAGGAGGGCTTCGACGGTGATGGGCGGGCCGATCACCACTGCAAGAGCTGGTCGGACCGGGTCCATCTCCGTATCGCAGGTCGCGTTCTACCTGCTGATCCCAGGAAACCCCGTCTGGTCGGGCATGAGGCAGAGCGTGTTTATAGGGGGACAAGCTCAACCCCTCTACCACCGCCATTTGCGCGAACCCTGCGGTTACCGTGGGAGGCATGGACGACCGGCCCGACAACCGCGCCCAGATCCGGGATTTCCTCACCACCCGGCGCGCGAAGCTGACCCCGGAGCAGGTCGGGCTGCCCACCAGCGGCCGGCGCCGGGTCCCCGGGCTGCGCCGCGAGGAAGTCGCGGTGCTGGCCGGTGTGAGCACCGAGTGGTACACGCGGCTGGAGAAGGGCCACATCAGCGGCGTATCGGAAGAGGTACTCGACGCGGTGGCCCAGGCCCTGCGCCTGAACCAGGACGAACGCACCTATCTGTTCGATCTGGCTCACGCCGCCCGCCGCGCACCTTCGCGCCGCAAGGACGTCCAGGTCCCGCCGCCGGTCCAGTGGCTGCTGGACTCCATGACGATGTCGGCGGCGTTCGTACGCAACGGCCGCCAGGACATCGTCACCTGCAATGCGCTGGCCCGGGCCCTGCTCGCGCCGGTCTTCGCCAGCCCTGCCACCACGCGGCACGGCCGCGCCAACATCGCCCGCTACATCTTCCTCGACCCGGGCTCGCAGCAGTTCTTCGTCGACTGGGACGAGGCCGCCGTCGTCAGCGCCGCGCTGCTGCGCGCCGAGGCCGGACGCGAGCCCCACGACCGGGCCCTGCGCGACCTCGTCGGTGAGCTGTCCACGCTCAGCACCGAGTTCCGCGGCCGGTGGGCCGTCCACGACGTGCGCATCCGCCATGTTGGCAGCAAGCAGCTGTGGCATCCGCAGGTCGGCGACCTGGAGCTGACCTATCAGTCTCTCGACCTGCCCGTGTCCAGCCGGACGGTGTACGGCCTCACCATCTACACCGCCGAGCCGGGCAGCACCTCAGAAGAGCGGCTCAAGCTCCTGGCCAGCCTGGCAGCCACCCAGCCGGCACACCGTTCGGAGAATGTTAGTGATTCTCGTTCCTGATTCATCGGCATCTGCCAGGCCGGGGCCTGGTCTTACGTCGCCTCCACAGGCGTTTAGCGTCTGCGGGGAACTGTCCTGCGACGTGAACCTACGCGGCTCGAGCCTCGAGAGTCATCGCCTCGAGCAGGTTACGGGCGGCGTTGACGTCCCGGTCGTGCTCGAGACCGCAGCCGCAGACCCAGGTGCGGTCAGCCAAGGTGAGGTCGCGGTTGATCGCGCCGCAGCCGCCGCACAGTCTCGAGGAGGGGAACCAGCGGTCGGCCGCCCACACGCTCGAGCCGTACCAAGCGGTCTTGTACTCGAGCCGGCGGAAGAACTCGCTGAACCCGAGGTCGGAGATCGCTCGAGACAGTCGGGGTTGGCGTTCGTGACGGCCACCCCAGGATGGAGCTGACCACGCCGGCGCGGGCCGGGATCGAGGCCGAGTGGGTACGCGGTCCGGTGAGTGTGACGCTCTGGCGCGGCAACTCGCCGGTCGGGTGCGTGGTCACTCCGCTTTGCCGGCGACGCCGTCGAGCAGGACGCACAGATAGGCGTCGACGCGGGCGAGTGGAGTGGGTCCGAGGCCGAGCGCGAAGGCCGTGCCGCAGACCAGATGATGGAGGTCCTCGTCGGTGAGTCCCGGACGCAGGGCGCCGCTCTCGCGGGCGCGGGCAAGGACTGTCCTGGCCAGAGCGTTGAACTCGTTGCGCTGAGCGGTGGTCTGCGGGATCGCGTCGTCGGCGGCAGGTGAGGCGATCACCTCGGCGAAGGCGGGGTCGGCCAGTTGCTGGAGGAGCAGGGCCCGCAGCAGGATCTCGACTCCCGTCCACGGATCGTCGTGCAGGGACGCGGTCTGGGCGCCCTCCAGGACGGCGGCGAAGGCTGGTTCGGCCAGGGCTTCCAGCAGCACCCGGCGGGTGGGGAAGTGCCGGTATACGGTGCCCACGCCCATGCCCGCGCGGCGGGCCATCTCATTGAGCTGCAGTGACAGGTCACCCGAGGCGACCGCCTGACGCGCCGTCGCCAGCAGGAGCGCGCGGTTGCGGACGGCATCAGCACGCAGCGAGGTCATGGCCCGAGTCTACCTAACCGGATTGACAATCCGCTTCCCGTCCACTTGAATCGGATTAGTTATCCGCTTATTTCTGGGAGGGACCATGAACAGCACCGTGGACTGGAATGTCACCGATCTCGGCGACCAGACCGGCCGCACCTTCGTCGTCACCGGCGCCAGCAGCGGCCTCGGTGTGGCGATCACCCGTCACCTCGCCGCGCGCGGCGGCCGGGTGATAATGGCCGTACGGAACACCGCCAAGGGCGACCGGGTCCGCGACCAGTTACGCGCCGCAAACCCCAAGGCCGATCTCGACGTCCGCCACCTCGACCTGCTCGACCTGCGCACCGTCCGGCGGTTCGCCGACGACCTGCGCGCCGACGGCGTGATCGTCGATTCGCTGGTGAACAACGGCGGCATCGGCATGGTAGCGCGCCGGCTGAGCCCCGAAGGAGTGGAGAGCCAACTGGCGACCAACCACCTCGGCCACTACGCGCTGACCGGCCTTCTTCACAACCGGATGGCCGAGGGCGGTGCCGTGGTGACCGTCGCCTCCGGCCTTTATCGGATGGGCCGCCTCGACCTCGACGACCTGGCCGCCGAACGCCGCTATTCACCTGGTGGCGCCTACGCCACGTCCAAGCTCGCCAACGTGCTGTTCGGCCTGGAGCTTGACCGCCGTCTCCGCGCCGCCGGATCGCCGGTTCGCAGCCTGGTCGCCCACCCCGGCATGGCCAAGACCGACCTGGATCGGGAGGCGGCGCTTCTGCCGCGCATGGTCCAATCCGTGCTGGGTCTCTTCTTGCGACTGCCGATCGATGCAGCCGTCGCGCCGATCCTCTACGCGGCCACCGAGGCCACCGCCCCCACCGGCAGACACATCGGCCCGGGCCGTCCCCGCCGCCCCCGCCCGACCTTCGAGACCTTCACCGGCGCCGCCGCCGACACCGCCCTCGCGGCCCGCCTCTGGGACCGCTCCCGCCAGCTCACCGGCGTCGACCTGACGTAGGACCGTGTTTTAAGCCGGCTACGACCAGCTCGCTGCCAAAACCGCCCATTGCCACCTTCCTGCCTTTGTTGAGGCGCTGTCAACGAACGTGCCACCGGGTGCCCATTTCAAGGCTTGCCCGCACGTCCTGACGGAATGATCTATGTCACAGGCCCTGCAATCTCCCGCGATCGCCGAAGGCCGCGTGGCGGAAGTTCGGCTCCTCGGCGCGGACGGGCGTGCTGCCGAGCGGGTCGTCTCCGATTTCCAGCAGGCGATCCACGAGCGCGGTGAACGCCAGCGGAGGGAAATCAAGCGGATATTGAACGTGTCGTGCTCTCTGGGGCATGGAAGTGACGCCGGGAACCCCCGATGGAATCGGGAGCCCGGCGTTCGCGTTTCCACCGGTCACATCTCGCCTGCTTCCAGGAACGCGACGCGCCGGTACCTGTCAAACTTGATGAGACGTCAGGTTAGTGGCGTGGTCTGTGGTGAGGGCTGGGTCTGCAGTGTCGGGGGTGGCTGGTTGATCCACACCTTGGCCGGGAGCGGCGGCGGGTAGGGTTGCCGGCCGCGGAACCGTTCGGGGCGGGCCAAGAACGCCTGGCGGAGGGTCTCGATCCGGCGGGTTTGGATCGCTGTGGCGGTGCCGTCGTGCACCGATGCGGGGGTGTGCATGCCGATCCCGGAATGGCGGTGCTCATGGTTGTAGTAGCTGAAGAACTGGGCGCAGAACGCGTTGGCGTCTTCGATGGACCCGAACCTTTCGGGGAACGCCGGGCAGTACTTGAGGGTCTTGAACTGCGCCTCCGAATAGGGGTTGTCGTTGGACACGCGCGGGCGTGAATCAGGGCTCCGGCGTTCTCGCGTTTTGTCCGGTTTGACTACGTGATGCCGAGGGTGGCGAGGCAGCGTCCGGGGTCTTGAGCGTGGCGGCGGTTGGCCTTGGCGATGTTGGTCCAGCCGCAGAACTTCAAGATTCCGATGGCCAGATTCCGCAGCGCTGCCATGACCGCGGGTCCTGATCCGGTACGGACCTGGCTGGCGTCCTCGCGGTAGGTGACGTCTCGGATATGGTGCAGGGCTTCGATCTGCCAGTGTGCGCGGATCCATGCGGCGAGGTCGGCGGGCCGGGCCTGGTGCGGGGCCAGGCTGGTGACGGCGTAGACGGTGACGGTCTTCCACCGCCCGCCAGCGCGGGGCCGTACCTTGCGGGTGATGCATATGGCCTGGGCGGCGTGGGGAAACAGCAGCCCGGACCCAATGGCCACGGAACAGACCTTGATCGAGCGTTTCTCGGTGCGGCCGTGCCCGTGAACGGTCTCGCTGTGACCGGTCTCGACCTTTCGCCAGGGCAGAGCCTTGAGCTGCTTGTACAGGGAGGGCTGGTTCTTCTTCGCGGTGAGGATGTAGTGCGCGTTCTTGCCTTCGACCAGGAAGGTGGCGTGCTCGCGCTGGGTGTGCGCCGCGTCGGCGGTGATCACTGTGTCGGTCAGGTCGAGGGAGTGCAGCAGCGGCACGAACGCGGTGATCTCGTTACTTTTGCCGTCAACCTCGACCTGGCCGAGGACCGCCAGGGTGCGGGTGTCGGTCACCGCGAGCAGGTGCATGGCGCGGCCGGTGGCGGTGTGGTGCCGGGTGCCGCGCAGCGCCTTTCCGTCGACCGCCAGCACTCGGCGCGGGCGGCGTCGCGGCCTGCGGTCGATCGTCTGCGCGGCCTTGGACCGGGCCGTGGCCAGGTCGTTCAGCCAACTGCCGGTCGCGGCGGAGAACGCTACGGCGTCCAGCGCTTCCAGTGTGCTGCGGATCGTGGACTCGTCCGGCACCTCATAGCGGCGGGCGAGCGGGTCGTAGCGAATCGTCAGTGTCGCCAGGACGTGGTCAGGCACACCGGCGATCCAGTCGCTGATCGCCGCCCATGACGTTGCCCCGGTGAGTGTCGCCGCGACCGCGCCGGCCAGCAGCGATGCGAGCGAATGTCGCACCCCTCGCGGGTCACGCGGATCGGGAACCCACGCCAGATAGGCCATCAACTGTGGCACCCGGCTGACGAGCGCATCACGTTCGGCCGGCGGTAACGCGGCCAACTGGCCGAGGACGGTGAAGATCGGGGATGATGAGGGGGCGGGCATGGTCTTCTTCCACGATCAGGGCTTCGACAACCTCATGATCGCGAAGACTGTGCCCGCTCGCATGTTTCTCCGGCATGCCCGACCACGATCCGGACATCAAGCATCAAATCGCGACTACGCCGGAGCCCTGGGTTCCAACCCCTTGGCGCGTCGCCTTCGGCACCACGGCCAGCTGGTTCAGAACGATGAAGGAGTCCGCGTGCATGAGAGCACTGGCGGCACGCTGCTGCAGGGATGCGGACGCGTACCCAAGGCACTCGCCCCCCGGAAGCTCGGCGATGAAGATTCGCACAGACTCGCGGTTCAGCTGGTCCTTGTAGAGCGCCGTGAGCTCATCCGGTGATGGCTGCTTTCTGTATATGTCCGGCCGACGCGCCACGTGCAATCCATGTACGTGGCCGTTCAGGTCGGCCAGTAGGCCGGCGTCCTCGGGCGTCGCTCGGCGAATTGTCAGAAGTGACATGATGCTCCGCTCGCGTTGGGGACAACGAACGGGACTTTAGATCATGGTGAAAGCAAGCGCACCAGCTTAAGAAGCCGCGGCTCCGCGACGACAGCCAGCGGAAGCAGCCCAACCCTGCGCCCCACAGCAGGCAGCCGGGCTCATCAACGGCTGTCTCCCGGCGCCAACAGGCTTGTGACCTCCGCTATCGCTTCGGGCGAGGGCTTGAAGTACCGGCGCAGATTCTCCGGCTTCTTGTGCCGAGACTTGGCCATCAGCATCAGCAGGCTCGCTCCAGCCTCCCCCAGGTGAGTCAACGCCGAGTGACGGAACTCGTGCAGATCCCAGCCTGTGCCCGGCCCGCCGAGCGCGGTGTGCTCGTCCAGCAGCGCACGGGCCTGCCCGTAGGACAGGCGGGCGCACCCGGTGTCCGGGCACACGTCCCGCGCGCTGACGACCTTGCCCGGGCCCGGCCGGCGATGGGTGACGAACACCGGGCCACACGTACGGCCCTTCAGCAGCCGGGGAAGGAGGCGGGCGGTGCCGGCGTCCCAGTAGACGGTCTCGAGCACGAAGTCCTCCCGCACCTGCCCGCGGCGGCGGGTCTTGGCGCGGGCGCCTTTGGCTTTCACCCGCGCCCGGCGCCCGGAAAGGTCCAGATCCTCGATGTTCAGGCCCAGGATCTCCTCCGCCCGGGCGCCGGTCTCGTACAGCATCCGGTAGAAGGTCTTCTCCCGCAGGCCGACCTCACGACGGGCGATCAGACGGTCGATCGCTATCTTCGAGCGCGCCGGGGTCTGGCTGTCGGGCACCGCCAGGCGCTTGGCCCATCCCGGTACGGCAGGGGCATCGTGGCCGCGTTCGCGGCACCAGGCCAGCCATGACAGCACGGCCGCGCGGCGCGCGTTCCAGGTGTTGATCGCCGCGGTGCCCCACAGCATCTCCAGGGACTCGCCGATCTCGTCGTCGGCCACCGACGCCAGCGGCCGGGCCTCGCCGATCCGCTCGACGGTCTTGCCGACCCCGATCGCGTAGGTACGGGCGGTGTTCGGGTTGCCGATCGAGTCCAGGAAGGCGTCGGCCGCATCCCGGACCGTCAGCGCCCTCCCGGCCGGCAGTTGCACCACGGCGGGCACCGCGACTCCCTTGCCACAGATAACAGGGCCGCTTCGCGCGCTGCCGGGCGGTTGTCTCCGCAGGCCGCGATCAGCGATGCCGCAGATAATAGAGCGTTATCTGTAGGAAGACTTTTCAGGCCGCCCGCCGCCGGCAGCTCATCAGCCGCCCACCAGGGCCAACAGATCCTTAGCGCCGGTTTTCGTTCCGATGTTCCTCAACCCCCGAGCTCAGGAAGGAGATCCACGAGGGCCTGAACGTCGTGGAGAACTGGAATTCGGCCAGCAAGGACATCTTCTACGGCAAGGCCGGCAACCTGACCGGCGAGGACCGCGAGCACGCCGAGGTCTCCGCCCTGGCCCTGCATCTGATCCAGGCCGCCATCGCCTACCTGAACACCATCATGATCCAGATCGTGCTACGCGATCCCGCCTGGCAAAAGCGCCTCACCCCCGCCGACCGGCGGGGCCTGTCCGCCCTGTTCTGGACCCACCTGAACCTGTACGGACGTTTCGAACTCGACATGAACACCCACCTGGACCTCGACACGGCCCCGTCACCGCGGCTGTCAGACCAGGAAACCTGAACGACCGACCAAGGAGAGGTGACAGACCGAGCAAGCCGTGAACAGTCCGCATGGGTGGGCCATGTTTACAATAGGCGCTCATTGCGCGAAACTGGTTGGCGTGTCAAATAAAGGCCCGGCACCCTCCCCAGTGGTGCTAATAGTCGCAGCCCTCGCACTCCTTGTTCTGGGGGCCACAGTCTGGACTGTAGCCATTGTTGCCAGCTATGCCGTTGGTTGGACAACGCTCGCCATCATTGTGACCGTGCTTGTAGCGCTCGGATTCGGGGCACTTGCCTTCATTCGTAGCCGTAAGCACCGGTGAGCCCTATCCCTACCACGCTGATCGCGAGGTCAGCGAAGTATAAGGACAGGGCTCACGCTACACGCTAAATTTTGCCGAAAATGCCGCAGGGGAGCGAAAGAAGCTCACCAGCCCTGTGGCCGAAGAGTTCTACGAGTATGACCCGTAGTAGCCGGTGAGATCTGCCAAGGGGCAGGTCGCAGATCCGATCAGGCAGAGGGCGTTTGCATAGTTCCGGCGATATACGTCGGTGACCGTACCGCCGTTATAGATGTAGATGTGGTGGTTGGGCATCTGGCGATGGTTGCCAGAGATGATCGACCAGTTACCACCCTGGGTGACTTTCATCGAAATGGCGCCGTCGATCGCTCCGACAGAGCAGAACGGGTTGCTGGCATGGTTTACGAGCCGGATGTCCACGTAGTTTGAGCCAGAGCCCAGCTTCCTGGCCTCCATATTGCTGGTGGAGGCGGTCTTCGTTGCGACGAGAGCACCCGTGCTCTTGTTGTACACCGAGGTGGAGCCGACGGCCTTGTAACCATCAACCTGCTTGGTACTCCACGTAATCACAGCGTTCAGAGCTGTCCGATAGCGGGATGACGTCCAGTCATACGACCGGTTGTCTCCTCCGTATTGGTAACCGCTGCCGCTGTACGTGCACCCCGCAGGAGGTGCGTCGATCTTGGCTTGGGGGATAAACGTATCCCAGGTCACCGTAGTCTGTGACGCTGCAGCCGCGGCAGCAGCCTGGGTTTCCGCTAGGCGGGAGAGAGCGTCTGCATCGCTCTCTCCCGCCTGCGCCTGAGGAACGGTTACCTTCATACCCCAGACAGGGTGAGCCCCCGTAGAGAGCGACGTCGGTGTGATGATGTATTGGTACGTTCCCCCAGGCACGGCAGTCGGGTCCTTGTAGTAGCCAATCCCTGGCCCGAGGTCTGCGACCTTCACGTTGTCGCGGACTACCGTGTACCCCCGAGCGTTACTCCGGGGAGTCCATGAAATCTCCACCCCGTCCGCCTTGATGGCCGTCGCTATCCCCAGAGTGGCTAGCGATGTGTCGACCAAGGCGACCGTGCCCTCTCCCAGTTGCATGAGCTGGAGACCATCGCTACGGAAGGATGCGCTACGTGCGCTAGGGTACGTACTGTACACGCCTGCGGAGAGAGCATCGATACTGAACTGCGGCTCAGCTTCAGCGATTGCGGAATGGGTGCCACCCAACAGGATGGCACCCATAGCCGGAATGGCGATGGCATATCTGCCGATGGCAGATAAGGTGTTCTTGCTCCTCAAATCTCCTCCTTGAGAAGGGCGGAACGGGGGAGCAACGTGGTTGCGGCGTTGCCGCGCCGCAACCACACCCCACATGCTTGGTCAACTTATGCAAAATCCATTGTTTATACAAGACCTGAATGGCGTAAATCACCCCCGGCTCCCTACTGATTACGGACAGTCGCAGTAGTATGGGTTTCACGCTCGACTGAATATCGTAGTCGAATGATCACGATTAGCTATCGGAAATGGTTGTGGAGGGCGGAGCCGCAACCGATGCGCAATCCCCTGACCTCGTAAATCACAGAGATTCAACACGTAGTGCAATCGAGGATGCACAACTCATTGTGATCGGAGAAACCGATTTTCGGTAGACCGAAAACATGAATTACTACGGCATTCGCAGATCGAGGTCTTGTCTACTTGGGGGCAGACCAAGCACGCCGGAAACCCCACTGGGCGGTGCCGCCCTTGGCTCGGTAGAGGGTGCGGATCATCGGCTGCCCGACTCCAGCGCGGTCGGTCCTCGGCCGGTGCGTAGTTCGCGCAGGTCCGGGATGTGGTTGTAGAGCGTGCCCGGGCTCACTCCGAGCAGCTTGGCGATGGAGGTGATGGAGTGCGCGGGGTTGGGGAGCATGTCACGGGCCGCGCGCAGGATCTCGGGGGTGACCACGGTGGGGCGGCCGCCCACGCGGCCGCGGGCCCGGGCGGCGGTCAGGCCTTCGCGGGTGCCGGCGACGATAAGTTCGCGGATGAACTCGGCCAGGGCGGCGAAGACGTGGAAGATCAGGCGCCCGCCCGGAGTGGTGGTGTCGAGGTTCTCGTGCAGGGAGGTGAAGCCGATATCGCGGCGGCGTAGTTCGGCGACCATGGTGATCAGGTCGGCGAGGGAGCGGCCGTAGCGGTCCAGGGAAGGCACCACCAGCATGTCGCCGGCGGTCAGGAAGGCGTGGCAGGCGGCCAGTTCGGGCCGGTCGACGTTCTTGCCGGACTTCTTGTCGGCGATACTGGGAGGCGTGCCCCGGGGCGGACTGCAACTACCTCGGCACTCCGGCCAGCATCCGAAACCACCGCAAGAAGGCCCAACACTAGGGCCTGTCTGACAAATGATCACGGCTGGTGCGGTTAGATGATCGTTCGTGGTGAGACGTGGTGAGCTGACCGACAAGGCCTGGCAGCGGATCGAGTCGTTATTGCCCGCCACGGGCGGCAAGGGCCGTCCGTGGCGTGATCACCGGCAGGTCATCGATGGCATCTTGTGGCGGCTGCGGACCGGCGCGCCGTGGCGCGACATCCCCGAGCGGTACGGCCCCTGGCAGACCTGTTACGAGCGGTTCAAGCGCTGGGACCAGGACGGCACCTGGGCGCGTCTGCTGGAGGAGATGCAGGTTAAGGACGACTCGGTCGGCCGGGTGGAGTGGACCTTCAGCATCGACTCAACCATCTCTCGTGCGCACCAGCACGCGGCCGGTGCCCGTAAAAGGGGGACGACGGCGGGACGATCGATGCGAAGCAGTCGCAAAGACGGCAGGCGCTTGGCCGGTCCCGGGGAGGACTGACCACCAAACTCCACCTGATCACCGAGGCCCGCGGCCTGCCCATGGCCCTGCACCTGACCGCGGGCAACGTCGTCGACTACTCCGCCTTCGAGGCGGTGATGGCCAAACTGCGACTCCCGAGAGTGGGGCCGGGACGACCGCGCACCCGCCCTGATCGCCTGATCGGCGACAAGGGCTACTCCTCCCGGAAAATCCGCGCCTACCTGCGCTCACGCGGTATCAGGGCCGTCATCCCCGAGCGCAGGGATCAGATCGCCAACCGCAAACGCAAGGGCAGCCGGGGTGGCCGCCCCCACGCCTTCGACGCCGAGGTCTACAAGCAGCGCAACCTGGTCGAATGCTGCTTCGGCAAGCTCAAGCAGTGGAGGGCGATCGCCACCCGCTTCGACAAGCTCGCCAGCCGTTACCTCGCCGGCGTCACCATCGGCTGTCTGATGCTCTGGCTCCGCAACGCCGAATTGTCAGACACGCTCTAGGGCCGTCTCGCCGTGGAGACCGCCGGGGGGGCTTCGGCTCACCCGGCGGTGCCATGATCGACAACGTCCTGCACTGGCTTACCGCTAACGGCTACCCGATTGATTCAAATGCCCCGGTCAAAGGCCCTTCAAGACACGCTCAAGTGCCGACCGGCCTGCGGGCCCCCAGTTCGGCTTGCCGCCGGGCAGGCCACGGTCCCCGTTCTGGCCCATCAGCATCAAAAACAGGCTCTTCATCGCGGCCAACCCGCGCGCCCGTCGGATCGTCGCCTCATCCGCCTGTGCGTAGCCGTTGAAGAACCGTGAGGCGCCCCCTGCAGGGAGCAGCACCCAGGCGGCCGCAAGGTCCCACGCCGGGTCGCCGGCGAAGACGTCGCCAAAGTCGACGACGCCCGCCAGTGTGCCGTCCGCCACGACGACGTTCGCGGGATGCAGGTCACCGTGCACCCACACCCGCAGGCTCTCCCACTCGGGAGCCGTAACCGCCTCGTCCCACACAGCCCGGATGTCGTCCTCGGCGAAGCGCCCGAGGTCCACGGTCCGCAGGAAGTACTCGAAGCCGTCCGTGCACTCCTTGGGATGGTCGCCACGGTCCGAGGCGTCCGGCGCGTCGGCGGGCGCCTCCACATGCAGCGCCTTGAGGAAGGCCGCCAGCATGTCGGCCGCGTGGTCCCCGCGGGTGATTGAGCCGTGGTCCAGCGGTGTGCCTTCAACCCATGTCATGACGGTCCAGATCTTGGGGAAGCGCTCGGACGGTGCACCGCTCCGCACCGGGGTCGGGATCGGAAGCGGCAGCCGCGGGGCCAGCACCGGCAGCCAGCGCCGCTCCTTGAGCTGCAGATCGGGGCAGTTGTCCATCCGCTGCATCCGGACGACCAGCTCGTCCCCGAGGCGCCACATCTGGTTGCCCCAGCCGCCCGCCACCTCGCGGATAGGCAGCTCGGCCAGATCCGGATGCTGTTCCCGCAGTAGGTCACGGACCAAATCTTCGCTGATCTCAATCTCGGATTCGATCATGCGAAGTCACAGTACTTGAGGTAGGCGGAGCCAGCCCTGCCCTTGGGAAGATCCAGCTCCCGGTTCGATCTCCCAAGTTCTCGCGGTATCCGGTGGTCCCGGGCACGCACCGACTCAAGGAGTGGCACCCTCCAGCTCAATGCCCCCGAGCCCGTCTTACGCCGCCGCAGCGGTGGCGACCGCCGACATCCTCGTCGGCTCTCCGTCAGCGGCGGGCTGGCCGGTGCCCCAGCCTGCTACCGCCCGTCGTTCTCGTCGGTCGAGGGCGCGCGCAGGGGCCGGCGCCCGGCCTCCTGCGGACGGAAGAACGCGTATCGGCCCAAGAAGTTGATGTGGTCGAACTGCAGCGGCGACAGGCGGGCCAGCAAATCGTCGGTGACGGGGAAGCCGTCGGCGGCCAGCTGCTTGGCCGCCCGGTCTAGGTAGAGGCTGTTCCACAGCACCACGGAGTTCAGTGCGAGACCGAGGGCGCCGAGCTGGTCCTCCATGCCCTCACGGTAGTTCTGCCGCAGCTCGCCACGCTGGCCGAAGAAGATCCGCCGGGCCAGGCGGTGGCGGGCCTCGGTGATGTTCAGCTGCTTGCCGATCATCCGGCGGTAGCCGTCGTCGGAGATGAACTGCAGCAGGTGCAGGGTCTTGAAGATCCGGCCATAGTGGGCGAAGACGTCGCCCAGGCCGGTCGGGCGCCCGTCCCGGGAGAGCATGCGGATCAGATCGTGGCCGCGGACCTCGCCGAGCGTCAGCGAGCCGGCCACCCGCAGCATGTCGCCCCAGTGCGCCCGGATCCGGTCCAGGCGCACCGTGTGCCGGGAGATCTCCTGCAGCGGCCCGTAGTCCGCGCTCGCGTGGGTGCGCCACAGGCGGGCGTCGGAGATGTCGGCGATCCGCGGGGAGAACTGGTAGCCGCAGATCGCGAACAAGCCGAACACGATGTCGCTGTAGGAGGCGGTGTCGGTGATGACCGTCTCGGGCTTCGGTCCGCCGTCGCGCCCGAGAAGCGCGTCCAGGATGAACAGCGAGTCGCGCAGCGTGCCGGGCACCACCACCCCGCCCAGGCCCATCACCTGGTCGTTGACCACGTTCAACCAGGTGGCGCCCTTCTTGCGCAGCCCAAAGTAGAGCGGGCTATAGCCTGCGTACAGGGTCTGCACCGGCACGGTGAACCGCACCCCGTCCGCGGAGGCGACCAGCCCGCCGCCCCACGCGCGCACGATGTCCACCTTGGCCTGCGCGGAAATGAGCATCCCGTTCGCGGCGGAGATCGTCTCGGCCCGCAGGTAGCCCTGGTCGACCTGGACCAGCCGGGCCCGGGTCAGGGCCGGCACGTTCGGCTTGGCCACCGGGGTCAGCCCGACGTTGCAGGCCTCCGCGAGCAGCAGCGCACACACGCTGACCTCGAAGTCGTCCATGTGCGGGTCGGCGCCGGAGATGTGGGTGAACGCGGTCGTCATGCCGGTCAGCTCGGTGACCTCCAGCAGCAGCTCGGGGAAGTCGATCTTCGGCAGCATGCTGTTGGCCAGCTGCCGGAAGGCGGGCATCAGGTTCGGCTCGGGGGCGGGGCCGAGCCGGTCCAGCTGCAGCCTGCCCTCCTTCACGCTCACCGCGGTGTTCGTCGGCAGCCCGGCGACGACCTGGTGGTAGGCGCCGTGCAGGGCCGAGGCGAGCTCGGCCAGGTGCGCGGCCGGCTCCGCCTCCAGCCCGAGCGCCCTCAGCACGGTGGGCTCCGCCGTCTCCCAGCGGTCGCCGGCCAGCAGCTTGGCGCGTGGGTCGCCCCACCGGTCCCCGTCCTTCGCGAACACGTCTCGGCGCCGCAGCGCCCGGTGCAGGTGTTCCAGCACGCAGAACGAGTACGCGGCCTTCTCCACGCAGCCCGGCTCGACGTCAGGGTTGGCGAACACCAGGCGCTGCCACGAGCCGGTCACCAGCGCCTGGTCCACCTCGGCCGCCGCCACCTTGCGTCGGCCCACCAGGTGCGGCAGCTGCTTGAGTGCCTTCACCACCGGTGCCCCGGCCTCGACCGCGCCGAAGTCCACGGTGTCCACCAGCAGACGGATGAAGCCGCGCACCGTGCCGTACCGGAAAGCCAGCGCGGCCCGCCACTCGGCGTCCTCGTCCCCGTCGCCGTCCGGCACTCACTCGGCGATAGTGGCCAGCGCCTCCGCGAGCTTGGCGCGCGGCACGACCTTCTCGATCGCCTCCCAGGCGTCCAGCACCGACACCGCCTCGCCGTTGACGGTGGCCGGCGCGGTGTCCAGCAGCACCTCCACCGCCTTGGCCACCCGCCCGGCCGCCTTCTTCAGCTTCGGCAGCGACTTGAGCTTCTCCTCCCGCCCGATCCGCTCGGCCCGCGCCAGCAGCCGGCTGCCCATCAGGACGTCGAGCAGGTCCAGGGCGTCGTCCACCGAGGCGGTCTCCAGGTGCCGCACCGTGGCCAGCATCGTCGCGGTCTTCCGCGTCTCCTCCAGGTCCCGCAGGGTCGGCGCCTTCGACCCCAGCCCATAACGGGCCAGCGCCGCCATCCGCGCCGGCGGCACCCCACCGGTGTCCACCAGGCCCGCCCCCAGTGCCCGGACCTCCCTGGCCCGGTCCAACGCGTCGCGCATCGCCGTCCCGGACACCCGCACCGGCCCGGTCCGCAGCCGCTCCAGCTCCGAGACCCGCCGTCCGGCCGGCACCTTGAGCAGCTCGCGCATCGTCTGCCGCAGATCGCCCGGCACCGCCTCGTCCAGCGCCCGGTACAGCTCGGCCATCTCCTGGGCCCGCGTCTCGGCCACCAGCCGGGTCAGCGTCGTGATCCCCGGCAGCAGCACCCGGTTGTCCACCAGCCACACCACCGCCCGGTCGAACAGCGCCCGTAGCCCCTCCACCGACGCCCACACCCGCGCTGCCAGGAACGAGCGCACCTCCTGCTCGGCCTCACCGAACTCGCGGTAGCCGAAGAGGCGTCCCGGATCTCCCACGCGTGCTCGTACCGGTTCTGCTTCCGCGCCCCGTACCCGACCCACTCGGCCACCTCGACGCCCAGCTGCTCGGCGGCGAACCGCACCACCATGGCTGGCACCACCGCCAGGTCCTCGGTCGGGAAGACCCCGAGCATCCGCACCGAACCCCACAGCACCGCGAAGCCAAGCCGGTTCGCTGGGGACCGCTTCGAACGGGCCGTCTCCAGCCCCGGCGCGTCCAGGCGGAAGAACTGCTCCAGCTCGCCCGGCGTCGGCTCGGCGGCGAACCGGCCGTAGCGGGAGACCTGATCGTCTGACAGGAAATCAACTGGCATGACCTGGAACGTAGGGCCGCTGACCAGTGCGGATAGCCGGAGTCACCGAACCGGAACCAAGATCGACCCGTTGTCGCTACTGGCCGTTCCGATCCTCCTCACGGGCCTGCTTGAGCAGTACTACCGCTCCCACCGCCCCGCGCTGTTCACGCTGGTGAACGCGATCGAGCTGGAGGCCACAAGCGCCGATCGCAGCGTGCTGGAGGCGGTGGAGTTCCTGCGTGAGCTGAAGGGCGCCAAGGCGGTGTTCGTGCCCGAACGCATGACCGTCGAGCGGCCCGGCCCTGATGGGGACGCGGCGGTGGTGACGCTGTCGATCGACGTGGACGCCTTCGCCTCCACGTTGTGGCGCAAGATCCTGCGGGACAGGAACAGGCCCGGGATGCTGGTGCGCCGCCACCTGGAAGTGTGCGTGTTCTCCTACCTGGTGGCCGAGCTGCGCTCCGGCGATATCGCCGTGGCCGGGTCGGACTCGTATGCGAACCTGTATGACCAGCTCATGTCGTGGGAGGAGTGCCGGCCGCTGGTGGCCGGTTTCTGCGCGCAGGCGGGGATCCCTGCCGAGGCGAGCGCGCTCGCCGGCCATTACCGCGACAAGCTCGCCGCCGTCGCCGCGGCGGTCGATGCCGGCTACCCGGGCAACACCGATCTGGTGCTGGAGGGCGGCCGCCCGGTGCTCAAGCGCCGCAAGGGCGCCGACCGGCGGCCCGAGGCGCTGGCGCTGGAGGCGGCGATCCATGACCGGCTGCCCCAGCGGGCGCTGCTGGACATCCTCACCCGCACCGCCTATCTGCTGGGCTGGCACCGCCATTTCGGGCCCGCCTCCGGATCAGACCCCAAGATCCGTAATGCGATGGCCCGGTATGTGCTGACCGCGTTCGCGCACGGCACCCTGCTGGGCGCCGCCCAGGTCGCCGCGCACATGCGCGGGCAGGTCAGCGTGCATGAGCTGAGCCTGGCGGGTAACAAGCACGCCACCGCCGCCAAGATCGATAAGGCGGCGGTGGACGTCATCAACGCCTTCGCCGTGCTGGACGTGGCCGGGGTGTGGGGGGATGGCCGGACGGTCGCGGCTGATGGGTCCCAGATCGACACTTGGGACAACAACCTGCTGGCGGAGACCTCGATCCGCTACGGCGGGTACGGGGGGATCGCCTACCGGCACATCTCCAACACCTATATCGCCTTGTTCAGCCGCTTCATCCCGTGCGGGGTGTGGGAGGCGGTCTACATCATCGAGGGTCTGCTGCGTAATGCCTCCGACATCCAGCCCGACACCATCCACACCGACACCCAGGGCCAGTCGCTGCCGGTGTTCGGCCTGTCGGCGCTGCTGGGCTTCGACCTGCTGCCGCGCATTCGCAACTGGCACGACCTGGTCTTCTACCGGCCGAGCGAGGCCGCCCGCTACCAGCACATCGACGCCCTGTTCGGGCCGGAGGCGCTCGACTGGGACCTGATCGAGACGCACTGGAGCGACCTGCTGCGCACTGCGATCTCGATTCGGGACAACCGGCTGTCGTCGGTCACGCTGCTGCGCCGGCTGGGCAACCACTCCCGCAAGAACCGGCTGTACCGGGCCTTCCGGGAGCTGGGCCGCGCGGTGCGCACCATCACGCTGCTGCGGTACCTGTCCGAACCGCAGTTGCGGGAGCAGATCACCGCTGTCACCAACCGCAACGAGGCCTTCCACGCGTTCGCTGACTGGCTGATGTTCGGCGGCAAGCTGATCGGCCACAACGACCCCGACTACCAGGAGAAGGTGGTCAAGTTCAACGAGCTGATCGCCAACTGCGTCATCTATTCCACCGCCTGCGACATCACCGACGCCGCCAACCAGCTCGCTGCCGAGGGCCACCCCGTCGACACCGACGACCTGGCCACCATCTCCCCCTACATCACCCACACGGTGCGCCGGTTCGGCAACTGGACCCTCAACCTCACCCCGCCCGACGACACCCCGGCCACGCGGCTGGATCTCGAGCCGCGCGTGCTGTTCCCGGCCGCGCCCGCCTGATACCTCAGGTGGTTAGGACACCGCCGGGCTGCGGCGCTCGATGAGGACGAACGTCGCGCCAGCGGTCGTGGTGGCGGCCGACGTGTGGCGGGTGCCGACGACGCGGAAGCCGGCCTGCTCGTGAAGGCGAGCGCGGCCGCTTCGATGTGCTGGTCTGCGCGCGCTCGTTTGGCCGCCGTCGGAGCCCGAGCTCGTGAGCCGGGCCGCGGGCAGATGGGGCTACTGCTGGCCGGGCAGGACTTCGCGGGCGAGCTCGGCGAGGGCGGCGCGGTCTTCGGCCAGCGCTTGGCGGCCGGCGTCGGTGGCCCGGTAGACACGGCGTACCCGCCCCGCGACGGTGCGCTGCTCGGAGACCAGCAGTCCTTCGGCTTCCAGGCGGTGCAGGGTCGGGTACAGCGTGCCGGGGCTGATGGCGTATCCGTGCCGCTTGAGCTCCTCGGTCATCCACGCGCCGTGGATCTCCTGCTCGGCGGCGTGATGCAGGATGTGCAGCCGCACCGCACCGCGGAGGAATTCCCGCACCCTCTCACCCCCGGGTTCCCGTGCCGTTCTGAGCGGCATCGAATGTGATGAAACCGATATCGGTACCCGATGTTACCGCCTGCCGGTACCACGGGCGGCGGCCTGGTCTCCTCGATCGAGTAGTGAGGGGTTGCCGACCGTGATCGCCCGATCCTCGCCTTCGCGGCCGAGTGGCGATGTTCATCCGCCGGACAGGCGCTATTGCATCGCCTCCCGATATCGTCGTGCGAGCCATAGGGCGGCCGCAGACGGCGAGGGGAGATGGAGCATGGGACGCAGCCTTGAGGATTTCGAGTTACTCAACACCGCCTCCCAGCTGCGCAGGGCGGCTGATCACGCGTTCGCCTTCTACGGTGGGGCCATCCCGCTGGAGCAGTGCCGCAGCGTCACTCAGGAGTCCTACGACCTGCTGGCCGCCTCGGCCCGGGTGAGCGCTCATTTGGTGCCGCTGGCCGAGCGGTGGGCGCTGGACCGGCTGCGCCGGCTCGGCATTTTGGACAACCGCCTGACGCATGCCGTGCCGGAGGTGCTGTTCGTCGACCGCCACGACAGCGCCGCGGCGCCGATCGCCGCGGCCCTGCTGGCCGCCTACGCGCGTGGCCGGGTGAACGTTGCCTCCGCCGGGCAGGCCCCGGTCCATGGTGTGGACGCCATGGCGGTGCGCGTGATGGCGGATACCGGGATCGATCTGGGTTCGGCCTTCGCCAAGCCACTGACCGATGACGCGCTGCGGGCGGCGGATGTGATCGTCGTGCTCGGTCAGATCGACCTGCCCGAGGGCTCGGGTGTGAGCGCCATGGCCGATCGGCAGCGGCGGCTGCGCTGGGACGTCCCCGACCTGCGCGACCAGCCCTTCGTGACAGTCCGCGCAGGCCGCGATGAACTGGACCGGCGCGTGTTGCGCCTGCTCGTCGACCTCCTGCCCGGCGATTCCGCAAGCGCGGGCTGAATGCCGGATGTGTCCTGGCGTGGGGGCGGGTGGGCTGCACTGATCCGGCCCGGGCGGTCACCTGGTGGGCGTGAACTGGGACAGGTCGTAGATGCCGAGGGCCTTTTCGATGTCGGCGACCTGGTCGACGATGCCTTCGAAGCCGCGCCGGCCGAAGCGGCGGTGTTCTTCGTCTTCGAAACGTTCGGCCAGTTCGAGGAACTCCTTGGCGGGCACGACCTCGCGGAAGGCGGGGAAGATCACGGTGTCCTCGCGGGCCTCGTGGGGTTCGTACATGCGGATGAACGCGGCCATGTCGGCGACCAGGGCGCGGCGGGCGTGGGCGGCGGAGGTGCCGGAGCGCCCGGTGGCGGCCAGGATGCGGCCGGTCAGCGCCCGGCCTCTGCGGTGTTGCAACTGCAGGACCGAGACGGTGCCGGTGAGCCTGCCGGCCGCGCGCAGCCGGGGGAAGACGTACTGCTCTTCCAGATGCTCGTGGTAGTCCTCGATGAAGCCGCGGATGATGCGGGCGGCGGCGTTCACCGGCTGGGCGGGTGCGCTCTCGCCGCCCTCGACCCGGCGGATGCCCTCCCGGTAGACCAGCAGGATCCGCTTCAGCACGCCGTGCTCGCGCATCAGGTCTTCCGGCGGGGTCACCTCCGCCTCCTGCTCATGGGGTGCCGCATGCGGGCCGGGCACGGCCGCGAGAGCCGGGGCGCCGGGCAGGCCGCGGGAGACGGTGACGCTCACCGCGCCCGCCAGGGCGGCGGTGGACAGGCCCAGCAGGTCACGGCGACGCACCGCCGGTGAGTTGCGATCGTCCACGACATCTCCGTCTTCGCCCGGTCCTGACGCTCGTCCACGCGCACGGCGTGCGGTCGGGACACTCCCCGCCGTGGGCGGCTCGCACGCCACCGACTAGGTAAATACCTCGCCCGGCTACCAGGGTGTTGCCGCCGCCCCGTCAGGACTTGGCGCTCCCGGCCCAACGGGGGCAAAGTATCGTGGTCCGATATCGGGTTTCGTTTTAGGAGAGGTCGTCATGGCGGGCATACCGACCCGTACCGAGTCCGGGCGGCTGGAGCGCCGGCTGGGGCTGGCCGACGCGGTGGTCATCGGGCTGGGGTCGATGATCGGCGCCGGTGTCTTCGCTGCCTTCGCTCCGGCGGCGCGGGCGGCCGGCTCGGGACTGTTGCTCGGTCTGGCGGCGGCGGCGGTGGTCGCCTACTGCAACGCCACCTCTTCGGCCCGGCTGGCCGCCCGCTACCCCACCTCCGGCGGCACCTACGTCTACGGGCGCGAGCGCCTGGGGGATTTCTGGGGTTACCTGGCCGGGTGGGGTTTCGTGGTCGGCAAGACCGCCTCGTGCGCGGCGATGGCGCTGACCGTCGGCGCCTACCTGTGGCCGCAGCAGGCGCACGCGGTGGCGGTGGCGGCCGTGGTGGCGCTGACCGCGGTCAACTACACCGGGATGCACAAGACGGTCTGGCTGACCAGGGGGATCGTCGCCGTGGTGGTCGCCGTGCTGGCGGCGGTTGCCGCCGCCTGCCTGACCTCCGGACAGGCGCAGGCCGCGCGGCTGGAGGTGACCTCCGGCGCCACCGCCGCCGGAGTGCTCCAGGCGGCCGGCCTGCTGTTCTTCGCCTTCGCCGGATACGCCCGCATCGCCACCCTGGGCGAAGAGGTGCGCGACCCGGCCCGCACCATTCCCCGGGCGATTCCGCTCGCGCTCGGCCTCACCCTCGTGGTGTACGTGGCGGTCGCGATCGCCGCGCTGGCCGTGCTGGGCGCCGCCGGTCTCACCCAGGCCGCCGCCCCGCTGGCCGACGCCGTCCATGCCGCCGGCCATCCGGGCCTGACGCCGCTGGTACGCGCAGGCGCCGCACTGGCCGCGCTCGGTTCGCTGCTGGCGCTGATCCTGGGCGTGTCCCGCACGACGCTGGCCATGGCCCGCGACCGGCACCTGCCGCACGCGCTGGCCGCCGTCCACCCCCGCTTCGCCGTGCCCCACCGGGCCGAACTGGGCGTGGTCGTGGCGGCCCTGGCGGCGACCGCGGACCTGCGCGGCGCGATCGGGTTCTCCTCCTTCGGCGTGCTGGTCTACTACGCCATCGCCAACGCGAGCGCCTGGACCCTCACCCCGGCCGAGGGCCGCCCGCCACGGATGGTGCCCGCCCTCGGCCTGGCCGGGTGCCTGATCCTCGCCTTCGCCCTACCGGCCTCCTCGGTCATCGCCGGAATTGTGGTACTCGCCGCCGGCGCCGCCGCCTACGGGACCCGGCGCGGGAGGTCGCCTCACCGGTGTCTACAGCGGCGCAGTCGACGTAATGTCGGCGGGAGGTGATCCGCACCCCGCGCGCCCTCCCGGTTTCCGGGTCCCCCTGGCTGACCAGCCAGTGCTCAACGCAGGATCCATCCGCCGACCGGCTCAGGCCGCGTCGGGTCATCGAGGTCGCAGTAGGGGCAGCGCAGGGGGTTCGGCCACGCGCAGCTCCTTCGCTCAGGCGGGTTGGAACAGTTCGATCAGGTTGCCGGCGGGGTCGGCGAGCAGGATCTGGCGCCCGCCGGGGCCGGTGACCACGTCGCTGCCTATCGGGGCCGGCGCCCGCGGTCAGGCGCTGCAGCCATTCCAAGCGGGTGTTGGTGGGATCCCACGGCATCACCAACGTCCACGACCGCACCGGGAGATAGGGCAGCGTCTGGCTGACGAAGGTCTTCCAGGACTTCTCCACATCTCGGGCCTGTGCGCTTGTCAAGGGCCGGTTGTACCGCTTGACCTGGTAGATGTCGTAGCCGTCTGGGGTGGGCACGCGAATGTCGACGCCGCGGTCCCCCCGCGCAGGAGTGATCCGGTTACCTCGCGGGTGATCCAGCAGCAGCATCGCTGCCACGAACTCTTCGATCTTCTCGCCGGGCTCGAGTTCCCAGTTCACCCTTGTCACACGTCACAGCAAACCATTCCAAATCCGCGCGCACCCAAGATTCAGGATCCGAGTGCTACCGCCAAGGCGAGCACCGGCTAGCGCCGAATGCCTATCGATACTCCCTACCGGCCAGCAGGAACGTCCCGCTGCGGCCCCTTTCTGCCGTATTCCGGCCGGACCCGTTCCAGGTCCGGGTCCGTCCTGACCAGCGCCATCAGCATGAACGGGTCAGGACCCCTGATGTCGACGGTCCAGGGCTTCGTTGCTCAGCCCCGGCCCACTGGGCTGGCTCTGTAGGTCGAGGACATGGACGCTTTGGCCGGCTCGTTCGGCCACGTCCGGGGCTGACACGCCAGTGCCCGGAACGATCCCCGGTACCTCGCCTCCAGGTTCAGGCCGGGAGCAGGTGTGACACGAGGGTACGTGCCCATTCGGGCGAAGGGGGCTGGTCAGTGAAGACGGCCCGGTAGTAGAGGGGAGCGAGCAGGGCATCAACGGCGCGTTCGACGTCCGGGGCCTCGTTGCCGCGTGCCTGTTCCCGTTGGATGATGGCTTCGAGCTGTCGCTGGCGCTCCATGCGGCACACGCCGGCGTTTTCCCCGCCCGTGCCGACGATGGCGCGCACCAGCGTGAGAGTGTCCGGGTCATTGAGGTCCTTGGCGAGGTCGTACGCATAGCGTTTCAGGTCCTCACGGAGGCTTCCGGTGTCAGGGACCACGAGATCGCCGGAGAAGCGGCTGGTCGCGACGTCGGCGAGCAGTTCGCCGACGGAGCCCCAGCGGCGATAGACGGTCGTGGCGTGCACGCCCGCGCGCGCGGCGATGACCGGGATCGTCAGCGCATCGCGGGCCTCGTCGGTGAGCAGTTCCTTGACGGCTTGGTGGACGGCCGCGCGAATCCGGGCTGAGCGGCCTCCGGGCCGACTGTCCGTGCGCGGCGGGGAGCTCTGAGCTGGCAT